>NZ_QTNH01000005.1:0-298150 GCF_003603515.1 Bacteroides sp. AM32-11AC
AACCGACTAGTGACCAAAAAATTTTTAGTGGACACTAGTGAAATCCCAATATATAACATAACGTTGATGGTGCACATCGTACAGAGGTTTCAATATAGTACCTTCCGCATTTTTGAATTCCAGTCCTTTACCTGTACGTTGCAGGTTGCGTTCCGGATGTTTTAAGTCTACTTGCAATGTCGTATTCAATCCTGCCGGGATATGATAATCGTAAGTATAATAATCATTGTATAATGCCGGATCAGAGAATGGTGCCGGAGTTTGCATACCTTCTGTTCCCAATTCGCCGGCCAATACCAGCGGTCCGTATAGCAGAGCTCCCTTTTGAGGATTATCAGAAGTGGTTTCCAGCTGCAGGCTCATCGGATAATTGGCTTCAATGCGATCACCGTCTTTCCACTGGCGGGTTACAGCAATGTATGATCCCGGTTTCTGCTTTACCGATACTTTTTTCCCGTTGACGTTTACTTTCACGCCTTCACTCCATGAGGGATAGCGCAGATAAATCGTAGTGGTGACAGGTTTGTCTGTTTGGATGGTCAATGTAGTGTTTTCTTCTGCTGGGAAACCTGTTTCCTGACGCAGAGTTATTCCTTTTGCTTTCCAGTTTACTTCTGACGGAATAAAGAGATTCACGTAAATTCCTTTTTCATTGTGACAATAGATAGCTTCTCCGTATTTGGCATGACTTTCAAAACCACTGCCTACACAACACCAAAAGGAATTCTCCCGGGTACTATAAACTTTGTGAGAGCCGGAGAGTAAGGGCAAGAAATAGGATACCATTCCCGTTTCAGGATCTTGTTGTCCAAGAATATGATTATAGAGTGCACGTTCGTAGTAATCGGCAACTTTGGCATCTCCCGTCCAGCAGAACAGGTGACGGCTTAGTTTCAGCATATTGTACGTACAACAAGTCTCACCGGTATATCCGGTCAGATGTTTGGATAATTGTTGTGGATCGAAATAATGCTCTTTATCACTACTGCATCCCGGTGCAAAGGTATGGTGGTCTATCATGGTATGCCAAAAGAAATCTGTCAGTTTCCGACTGTCGTTATCCTGCGTCAGCTCGTAGTTGCGTGCTTCGGCAAGAACTTTTGGAATAAAGGTATTCGTGTGCTTGGTACCTAAATCATCGCGTTGTTCTTTCAGCGGATCTATCACATCATTGTGATAGAAGAATTCGGCAAGCCATTGATAACGCTCGTCGCCGGTGATGGCATAAAGATTATAAAAAGATTCGTTCACACCGCCGAACTCATTCCGTATCATCCTTTTCCGGGTGGCTTCATCCAGTGGTTTAAGTTTATTATAAGCCCAGTCGCCCATGCGGGTCACAACTTCCAATGCCGGTTTGTTATCTGCATAGAGGTATTGGTCAATCAATCCGGAGAAGAGTTTGTGCAGTGTATACCAGGGTGCCCATACACTTGTCCCACGTATGTTCCGATTAATCAATTCTTCCGGATATGCACTGAGATATCCGTTTCCCAAAGCCGCCTGTACCTCTGCCAGACCTGTAACAAGGCTGTCGCCCTTCAACTTGAATATTTCACTTCCGGTAGATGCGTACATGAGCGCATAGGCTGATAGTAAATGCCCTGTTGTGTGTCCGCGCAGTTCACAGTCCAGCGATTCCCAACCACCCAGTTTCTTTACGGTCATATATCCGCCTTCACGCCCGGCAAATACTCCGGCATTGTTGCGGAAACCGTGCAGCAAACGATTGGTTGCTATGGAAGTCATCCAAGCGGAATCACGCATCATATTGTCGCGAAAGCGGCTTGGCAATAAACGCACGTCCTTTAAGTCGAAACTTTCTACCTGCATCGGTGCGGTCGTCACTTTTTTCATTTTTCCGGCATGCTGTCCGGGATAAACGGATTGGGCGGAAAGACCGGTTGATAGAGCCGCACAAATTGTCATTAGGATTAAACTCTTATTTCTCATAACCTTTTTATTAATTCTTTCTTTATATAAAAACTACGTTCCACCGGCTCGGCCGTCTGCACCTTACCTGCAACGCCGTATTGCCAGGCAACTACCGTCACTTTTACCGGAAATTTGCTGCGAGGAGGAATAGGAGTGAATACAATTTGGTCTCCTTCTATCTCGGCCGGACCTTCTTTGATGTAGTAAGAGACCGGCAGTCCGCAATCACTTGTGGCTTTTAAAGATAGAGACCCGCTTCCTGTTTCCACATCGGGCAGTCCCGGAAACAGTATATGCTGCCTTTCTCCTGCCGTATTCCGGTAGGGGATGCGGATACTGACTTCCTGAACGGCACTTTTATACCTCCGGTCTCCTGTCTGGCTTGCCAGCAGGCATATATCACCGGTGCGGCGTGGGTTATCCATACCCATCCGATAGAAAGATACCTTAAATGTCGTGTCATTTACCTTTTCTACCGGTCCGCAGATGCGACTGATTGTCGGCGTTGCATCTGCGTGTTCGTCAGACAGTTTCGTTCTCAGGGAATCCGTACATACAGCTTTCAGATGGAAAGTAATTCCATCGGCTTTCGGATTGAAGCGAGGCTGTACACGTACATGCTGTTTCTTGTCGTATGCCAGCAGACTGCCGCTTTGTTCAAATCCCAGATACTGTTCTTCCTTACCGCGACTTTGCACATACCGTGCTTCAGTCGCTTCTGCCATTTCACGGTCAAAATACCAGAAGGCGTCATGCACATCGCCTTTATATTGTGAGTAGAAAGCAGCTTTGGCTCGTTTCTTCTGATTGGGATGCCAGCGTTCTGCCAGCCAGCCTTTGGTCGGGTTTATCGGATTCAGTTTTACTTTACCGTCTTTCGTCACTTCATCCGTCAATCGCAGGCTGACAGCCTTTTCCAGAAACAGAGCGATGTATGCGGCTGTTTCATCTGCCACATCAAAATGTCCCCGTCCTGCATCACACAGAAACGAAATGCAACTTTCAGGATACATCATGCGGAAAGCCAGTGCCGGATTTACCCGGGCTTCCCACCATTCATATTCTCCTTCAATCATCAGTCCGGGTATCCCGTTGATATTACGGGTACGTCCCCATTCCAGATTCTCACGCCCGTAGCCGGTCAAGTTCGTACGCGGAGCATCGCCGTGCAGGGAAATGACGGCCAAGGTGCGTTCCGCATTCCATGCGGCAAAGTTCCAGGGATAAGTAGCCATGGCCGAATGGCCTATGGGCACGATAGGGACATTTTTCAGTTCGCTATATCCGCTGACGTCTGCCAGGTCGGCCATCATTTTCTCGAATATCCGTTGTGTGCCTTTCGATACATCCCATTGCTGGTCGATGCCGGGTGTTATCCATACAAAACCGATTCCCAGCTTCTGCATCTTCTCGCGGAAAAGGGGATTGTCAAAAAGAGTTTCTTCGCTCATATTGTGTTGTCCTACAAGAATTGTTTTCACCCGCATACAGTCGGCGGGTATCCACAAGAAAGCCGTAGGATTCCGATTCGTTTCGTTGGAGACGAATCCGTCAAGAGTCACAGACCATTGCCACTCTCCTGCCCGCAGGCAGGGAGAGAAGCAAAGCAAGAGGATTATTGAAAAAAGCAGTCTATATCTATTCATGGTTCTTATGGTTCACTTTATTTTAATTCCTTTTATAAACTCATTGGTTACTACTCCTTTCAAGTCCTTCATCCGTTCTCCATTGATTACTACATTTTCAAACGTCACGTTTTGCACGGTTCGTTCTTTGTCCAGTCCTTGTATCAACGATGGATTCTCTCCTACGCCTGTGTACGTAATGTTCCTGAAAGTAATGCCGTCAATGCCGCTTCCCGGCTGTTTATCATATTTCTCGTTGAAGCGTACTTTTACATAGAACAGCCGTCCTTCCTGAATATTCTCTACCCGGATGTCTTCGAAAAGGACATTACGGACCTGATTCTTGTCACCGCAATCCACTGTCATGCAACCTTGATAAATCGGATCATCCTCGTCATGTTCCAGAATGTCGATGTGGCGGAAAGTCAGATTTTCTATTACTTCTCCCGTAGGTGAATCGGGGTCGCCATGGCCGCCTACATTGATGGGATGCGCCACATCTGCCCAAAGAATGGAGTTCTGCACGGTGATGTCGGACGAACCTCCCCACCAGTTCCAGCGGTGATTGTACAGAGCGATGCAGTCGTCCGAATTGCGCATGAAGACATTGTCAACAAGCACTTGGCAGCAACACATCATGTCTATGCCGTCACTCCAACCTTTGCAACTGAATGATTTCAGATTTTTGATGGTGATTCCCGTTGAACCGCCTCCGAATATGGTATAATGTTCTGGGTTCACTACGGTAATTCCATCTATCAGCACATTCTTTGAGTCAGTCACTTCAATGCCCCGTATCGGATGGTCCAAGATGCCTCGTCCGATAATCCGGACATTTTCTGCTTTATCTACCAGAAGTTTCGCTTTGACTACCGCTCCCGGTGCCAGATATACGATGGTATTACCGGGGATACGGATTTGATTATTAGGTAAGTCTTTAGGGCGGTGGACTCCCGGACTGAAATACATGATGCCTTTTGCCTCTTTATCATATTTTTCTGTTTCCAAAGGGTTGGCAAAGAGATGCAGATTGTGCAACCGGTCGCCATCAAACTCAATAGAGAGATACTGTGGCTTTTCCAGAGTGAAAAGAATGGCGTTTTGTACCTGCTTGTATTCAATACCTTTACTCAAAGGGCGTATGGTCACTTCGCGCACGCTGCCATTGTTCTTCTTCACCATTACCTCTACAACACTTCCCATATCAAATTGCACCATGGAAGCCTTCTGCACGTTGTCCATATCTACCTGTACGTTGTATTCAAACAAGTCTTTCCACTCACCGCCGGGGATACGTACACGTACCGTGTAGTCGTCATTATGGGGTATGCCCGGATTTAAACTTTCAGGATAGGTCACCAATTGTGCCTGTACTCCTGCGGTAAAGGTCAACAATAACATCACTACTAATTTGCAAATCTGTTTCATAAGTTCCATCGTTTTCTACACAAATATACGATTGAAAGCCGAAAAGCACTTAATTTGCACAAATATCATTAGCCCTACTAAGTGAATATCCCGTACAAAACGTATTTCTACTTAAAGCAACATAATTCTATTACCAATGAAACTAAGAAAACTAATCTTTATCTCCGGCTTATTGCTCGGATTCGTTCAGACTATCGACGCACAAAACCTGTTAATCACCTATCCCGCTCCTCAGGGGACGGAATTGAAGAACGACTTCACCGTCAAAGTGCGCCAACCGGGTGGAGAGTGGCAAGCAATAGCCACCTATCCCGTCAAAGTGGACGAAGTAAAAGAGGCCCGGCACCATGTAGAGCTGGCCTCCATGAGCTATTTCGACTTCAACGGTGAAGTGGAAGTATCGGTCACCGCCCATAAGGAAGAGATAGAGACAGCCCGCATACGTCCCCTATCCTACGGCATCACTCCGCAGGTCAGCCGCAACACGCTCACTTTCAAGCTAAACTCTCCCCGCAACTTATCGATAGAAGTGAACGGCGACATCTTCCACAACCTGCACCTCTTCGCCAATCCGATAGACCGGAACAATCCTCTGAAACCGGGTATGAACCCGAAGAAATTAAAAAAGAACCGCAACTTGATTTATTTCGGTCCGGGCATACACCAATTACCGGGCGACACGCTGGATGTACCTTCAGGCAAAACCGTATACATTTCCGGAGGAGCCATCGTCAGAGGGTGCATACGAGCAAAGAATGCTGAAAATGTAACTATCTTCGGCCGGGGAGAAGTACATCCCGAAGGACGTGGAGCAGGAGTCAGCATCATCAACTCCAAAAACATCCGGGTAGAAGGCTTGATTACCACCCAATGCCCCACCGGTGGCTCAGACAGCGTGACGATACGCAACGTAAAGGCCATCAGCTCCTATGGATGGGGCGACGGGATGAACGTGTTTGCCAGCAACAATGTACTGTTCGATGGCGTATTTTGCAGAAACTCGGACGACTGTACCACTGTTTATGCCACCCGTATGGGCTTCAAAGGCGGATGCAAGAACATCACCATGCAGAATTCCACCCTCTGGGCGGACGTGGCCCATCCCATCTTCATCGGACTGCACGGCGATGCCGAAGGTCAAGAAGTAATGGAGAACCTGAACTATATCAATATCGACATCCTCGACCATAAAGAAAAGCAGATAGACTATCAAGGCTGTATGGCCATCAACATAGGAGACAACAACCTGGTCCGCAACGTGCGTTTCGAGAATATCCGCATAGAAGATTTCCGTCAAGGCCAACTTGTCAACCTACGCATCTTCTTTAACAAGAAATATTGTGCGGCTCCGGGCAGAGGGATTGAGAACGTGCTCTTCAAGGACATCACCTACAACGGAGAGAACGCCGAACTGTCCATCATTGCCGGCTACAACGAAGAACGGAAAGTGAAGAACATCCGCTTCGAGAATCTCAGAATCAACGGAGAAGCTATTTACGACGACATGCCGGGCAAACCGAAATGGTACAAGATGGGAGACATGGCACGCTTCTTCATTGGCGAACATGTGGAAGGGGTGACATTTACCAAATGATGTGCTTGTTGAGTGCAGGAAGCAAGGACTCCGTGAAACCATAACGCACTTCGCCGTTGGAATAGGCCAGCCGGTAAAGACGGAAAGCAGGGTCATACCCCTTTATTGTCAGGTAGCCACTCTGATAAAGTACCGGAATAGGGTCGACAATGTGGTCGGTAGGCGCATCGAACTGTTCATCGGTAGCCGTAAGTCCGTCCAGGCTCTGCACGTCGAAATCCGTGCGTTGCAATATATCAATCAGAAAGGTAGGAGTGCCCGTAGAGAACCAGAAGTTCTTGTACTCCTTTGCATCGAAAGCGTTGAACAAGCTGAACGGATTATAGATGTCGGCACAATTCTTACTGAAATGATAGCCGTCGTACTGCCGTTTCAAGTGAGCGCAAGCTTCCTCATAAGTCCCATTGTTTGCCTTGGCCATTCGCTCGATGTCCGGTTTCAAGTCTGTGAGCAATTCTTGCTCGGTGATGCCGCAGAGTGCACTGAAATCATCGTGCATGCTGATGTTCTTCAGATTATTCAGTTCGCTGAAGATGCTCAGTTGGCTGAACTTGCTGATGCCGGTGATGAAGAGAAAGCGAAGATACTGCCCCAACCTCTTGAGGGGGGCTGAAGAACTTCCGCATCTCGTTGCGGAGCTGTTGCTGCAAGGCGGTGTCGGAATTGCTGTCCAACAAGGGGGCATCGTACTCGTCAATCAGCACGACAACCTGCTTGCCGATCTGCTCGGAAGCTCTCAGAATGATGCCTTGCAGACGCTCGGAAGCGGTCTTTTCCGCTTCATCCTTTCCATAAATCTTTTCCCACCGGTGCAGGAAGAGATTAAGCTGCCCCGTAAGGTCGGTCAGTTCCATGTATTTTGTTAGGCTGAAATCGATGTGCAACACCAGATAGCTTTCCCAATCCTTCTCCCAGCGCTCCATAGCCAACCCTCCGAAAAGGTCTTTCTTTCCTTGGAAGTAGGCTTCGAGCGTAGACACGAGAGGCTCTTGCCGAAACGGCGGGGACGGCTGAGGAAATAGACCCGGTCGGTATGTGTCAGTCTATAAACCAGTTCCGTCTTGTCTACATACACACAGTCGTTGTTGCGCAACTGTTCAAAGTTCTGTATTCCTATCGGGTATCTTCTGTAATCTTCTAACATGGCTATGGAGAAAATCAATGGTTATAAAGACAAAGGTAGGAATTTTACTTATTATATTCACAAACATCTCCCATGTTTCTCATGGCTTTTTCATTTAAGGGAGTTATCGGGAGTTAGAAGGAGTTATCACCCTGCAAGCTTAGGAGTTAAAAGCCGATAGTTCTGTTGATGTATAGCTATACTATCGGCTTCTAACACCCTTTAACTCCCTTAAATGAAAGAGCCGTATATGTTTCTTCTGTTCACTCCTTATATTTAGCAAAGGCTCACTATAGTGAGCCTTTGCTAAAAAAGTACCTGATCGTCCATCATTCCTTTAGCCGCTCCGTATTCTTCAATGCAGAATGCCACGAAGAGGGCTATGTCTCTATCTTTCTTGCTCATTGTAATTCTCCTTTCTACGGCTCTGCCACACATGTTTGCCCTATTAACACATCATTTATCAAAACGACATTAGAATATTTCCTGACTTTGACAATGGGGCATGAAGGGGACGCAGTAGCAAGTCATCCGCCTTTATTTACGGTACGAAGCCGTAAAAGTGCTTCTATATAATAATAATCTGCATACATAATCGAAGCATCAATCTCACGTCCACGAGGCATATGGCCTACAGAATGAAGTAAAAAAGCTGTATTAACCGTACCCGACTGATAAGCCGATGAGGAGAGATTCTCCAACATAGCTATAGCTGCATCAAGATAATGGCGTGATTTTATCTCATCATTTACATAGCCCGAAAGTTCAATCAACGCCGAAGCCGTAACAGCAGCAGCAGATGCGTCTTTAGGAGGGAGCAATGGTGACATTGGCGCATCAAAATCCCAATATGGTACCATATCTTCAGGCAAACGACGAAGATAAGCATCGGCCGATTGGCAAGCTACTTCAAGAAAACGTACATCACGAGTTTCACGGTAAACCATCGTATAACCATAGATGGCCCAGGCCTGACCACGAGCCCACATTGTACTATCAGCCAATCCTTGATGAGTGACGCCTTTAATAAAATGACCGTCCAGTGTATCGTAAACCGCAACATGATAGCACGAATGGTCCGTACGGAAATGATATTTCATGGTTGTTTCCGCATGTTTTACGGCTACATCATACAGCCATTTGTTACCACCGTTCTTGGCCGACCAAAAAAGCAATTCAAGATTCATCATATTGTCAATAATGGTGTTATGAGGCCAATTCATCTTTTTGACCATACCCGGCCAAGATAATATGGTACCCACTTTGGGGTTATAGAGTTCGGCCAACGAATCTGCCGCATGATGAAGTGCTTGAGCGTACATAGTATCGCCCGTAAGACGATAAGCATTACCCACACTTGGCATCATAATAAATCCCGAATCATGCGAACGAGCCTTACGATAAGCTTCCGGCAACAGAATACGAGTAACATTTTCAGCTGCATGCAACCATACCGTATCCTGAGTCGCTTCGTAAAGATACCATAATGTACCCGGCCAAAAGCCACATGTCCAAGAACCTACATGAGCATACTGCCATTTTTTCTGTCCTTTATCAATCGTATTGGGAATCGAATCTACATCAGGAAGCGTTTCAAGAGTTTTTATAGCCTGACAGCTACAGTAAGCAATAGCAGAATCCACATTAAAATCAGTGGTAGGATGGGTATGGGAAGAACACCCAAATGCGGCAAGCAGTAATCCTGCAAATAACGCATTCCTCAATCTAAAATGTTTTTGCATAATTAGTAAGTAACAAGTTTATTAATGATATAATTTATAAGCATATAAGAAATTACGAACCAAAAAGTAAAAATACTCAATCGCCCCGGCAAATTAACCATCCGGTTTAGGTAACAGTCCTGCTTGATACGTATATTATCAAAAAACATCAACCAATTGTTTTATCAGTATGAATAGATACCTAACAACCGTCCTTGTATCCATGATTTGCAGCCAGCAGTTGTGGAACAACTCGATACTCGATTACGAGAAGGACAAGTCAACCGTCAAAAACATCTATCACAAAGGATGGATTGACTTTAACAAAAATGGCGTGAAGGACATCTACGAAGACAGCTACGCCCCACTTGAAGCAAGGGTGCAAAACCTGCTCTCGCAAATGACTCTCGAAGAAAAAAGTTGCCAGATGGCTACACTGTATGGTTCAGGCCGCGTACTCAATGACGCCCTTCCAAGTGATAACTGGAAAAACGAAGTATGGAAAGATGGCATCGGGAATATTGATGAAGAGCACAATGGGCTTGGCAGCTTCAAGTCTGCATACTCTTTCCCCTATGCACACCACGTGAAGACGAAGCACGCCATTCAACGCTGGTTCGTAGAAAATACACGGCTGGGAATCCCGGTAGATTTCACCAACGAAGGCATCCGGGGGCTATGCCATGACCGGGCGACCTACTTTCCTGCCCAATGCGGACAAGGAGCCACATGGAACAAAGAACTAATAGCCCAAATAGGCGAAGCTGAAGCCCGTGAAGCCTCCGTACTGGGATATACCAACATATACTCCCCCATCCTCGACATCGCACAAGATCCCCGGTGGGGACGATGCGTAGAAACCTATGGCGAAGATCCCTATCATGCAGGACAAATGGGAAAGCAAATGATTCTGAGCCTACAAAAAAACAAGCTGGTCTCTACCCCAAAACATTTTGCCGTCTATAGCATACCGGTAGGCGGACGTGACGGAAAAACACGTACTGACCCCCACGTAGCTCCCCGAGAAATGCGCACACTCTATCTCGATCCTTTTAGAGTGGCCTTCCACGAAGCCGGTGCGCTGGGAGTAATGAGTTCGTACAACGACTATGACGGCGAACCCATCACGGGCAGTTATCATTTCCTCACCGAAATTCTTCGACAAGAATGGGGATTCAAGGGCTATGTGGTTTCCGACAGTGAGGCCGTAGAATTTATCTCCACCAAACATCAAGTGGCCAACGGATATGAAGATGCCGTAGCGCAAGCCGTTAATGCCGGACTCAACATCCGCACCCATTTCACACCACCTGCCGACTTCATCCTTCCGCTGCGCAGTGCCGTAAAGAAAGGAAAAATCTCCCAAGAAACACTCAACCAACGTGTTGCCGAGATTCTACGCGTGAAGTTTTGGCTCGGACTTTTCGACAACCCTTATCGTGGCGACGAAAAGAGAGCCGGACAAATAGTACACAGTCCCGAACATCAACAACTTGCGCTGGAAGCCGCACGCCAATCGTTAGTACTCCTCAAAAACGAACACCAGGCACTTCCACTTTCCAAGTCGATACGTTCGATAGCCGTCATCGGTCCCAATGCCGACGAGCGACAGCAGCTAATCTGCCGATATGGCCCAGCCAACGCACACATTACCACCATTTACGAAGGCATCAAAAAGATGCTTCCCCAAGCAGACGTTGTTTATAAGAAAGGATGCGACATCATCGACCCCAACTTCCCCGAAAGCGAAGTCCTTGAATTTCCCAAGACTGCCCAAGAAGTACAAATGATGGAAGAAGCCATAGAGGCGGCAAAGAAAGCGGAAGTTACCGTAATGGTATTAGGAGGAAACGAACTTACCGTAAGAGAAGACAGGTCACGTACTTCATTGGACTTGCCTGGCAGACAGGAAGAATTACTCAAAAAAATCTGCCAATTAGGCAAACCTGTGGTATTGGTAATGATTGACGGACGCGCCTCATCCATCAACTTCGCCGCTACCCATGTTCCTGCCATCATCCATGCCTGGTTTCCTGGTGAATTCGGAGGACAAGCCATAGCCGAGGCACTGTTTGGTGACTACAACCCCGGAGGACGCCTCGCCGTGACCTTCCCTAAATCCGTTGGGCAGATACCCTTTGCCTTTCCTTTCAAGCCCGGTTCTGATGAAAGCTCCGAGACTTCTGTCTATGGTGCGCTCTACCCCTTCGGTCATGGACTAAGCTATACTGCTTTCCAATATGGTGACCTTGCAATATCTCCATCCAAACAAGGAGTACAAGGCAACATTTCCATCAGTTGCACCATCAAGAACATCGGTCAGCGCGAAGGAGATGAAGTGGTACAGCTTTACTTGCGCGATGAAGTCAGCAGCGTAACCACCTATACACAAGTGCTGAGAGGATTCGAACGCATCACTCTAAAACCGGGAGCATCGCATACCGTACATTTCGAACTCACACCACAAGAGCTGGGGATATGGGACAAACAAATGAATTTCACCGTTGAGCCGGGCATGTTCAAAGTCATGATTGGTTCTTCATCAAAAGACATCCGCTTGAAAGGAGAATTTGAGATTGCACAATAGGAACATCCGGACTGAGATAAATAGCGATAGACAAGAAAGAAGAGTCAATTCCATTCTATATATTATAACAAAACATATATAAACAAAATATACATTATGAAAACATTATTAAAAAAATTGATTTTGAGCTTTGTGCTAATCTTTGCTACAAGCATGAACATCGGAGCCAAAGTAGTTAGTTATCCGGTACCACAAACCGAACCTCTGTCCTCTGATTATACAGTTGAAGTCAACGGCATAACTATACCGGTATATACAGCCAGTACACAACACCACGACAAGAAATATTCAATTGCTTACTTCGATTTTTCGGGTACGGTAACGATTACTGTAAAAAGTAATTTCCAACTGAGCAAACTGAATATTTTGCCTGACAAATACGGCATCCGTCCATCGGTAAATAAAAACATAGCTACTTTTAAGCTAGATACTCCTTGTGACATTTCTTTTGAACCAGACGGTTGTAACAGCCCTTTGATTCTCTTCAGTAATGAATTGGAAAAAAGTATTCCCTCCAAAGATGACCCGAATGTAATTTACTATGGTCCGGGTGAACATAATCCGAAAAATGGATTAATAAAACTTACCGACAATCAGACACTATATATAGCAGGAGGTGCCGTAGTCAATGCAGGAATAGAAGCAACTGGTGACAATATTACGATTTGCGGTCGTGGCATTTTAGACGGTTCCGATTGGGAACACAATGCCGGTCCAACAGATTATATGATTAATGCCAAACATTGCAATAACTTGGTGATGAAAGATATTATTTTGAAAGGCTCTTATTATTGGACTATTGTTCCGCAAGATTGCGACCGTGTATTGATTGACCATATCCGTTTGGCCGGTTCGCGAGTGGGAAATGATGACGGGGTAGATCCTTGCAATTCCAGCAATGTAACGATACGCAACTGCTTCTTTCGTACGGACGATGATTCCGTTTCCCCCAAAGGCATCACTCGTGCAGGAGGTGAAAGTCATTCTAAGTCAGTAGAGAATATCACGGTAGAGAATTGTGTATTTTGGGTAGATTTTGCCAATGTATTTCGTATGGCTACTGAAAGTAGTTGTCCGGCATTCCGCAACTTCACGGCACGAAATATTGATGTCATCCACTTCCCTGACCGTGACCGGGTACAAATATTTTGGTTACACCCCACAGGTGAAATGAGTATGGAGAACCTCTGCTTCGAAAATATCAGAATCAATGGGCACAAACCTTATAATTTAATTAAAATGACTCCTGCCCTTCAGTTGGTTGGTACTCGTCCAATAGAGAAGCCGCGCCCCAACAATATCAAAACTGGCCCAGGACGGCGTGGTCCAGGTAGTTGTGGATATGGAGAATTCGTAGTAGTTCCATCTAGTGGTCCATATATACACAATGTAACTTTCCGCAACATATATACATACGGTACAAAGAATAGCCCTAAAGCTGGAGGAACTGTTTTGTTACAAGGGATTGATGACAAATACAATATATCGGGCGTTACTTTTGAGAATGTAAGTTATTACGGTGAACCGATAAACGCCCTAAGCGAAAAAGTACAAATGAATGACTTTGTGAAACACGTACAGTTCGTAGGCAAACACATTGAATAAATTGGGGATATTCAGTAAATGTTCCCGTTTCTAATAAATCAAGAGAAAAGTTTTACTTTACGTGAGCTTTTCTCTTGATTTTTCCGTTCAACTCTCCCGGTCTTCTATCTTTTTCATAGAATATTATTTACATATACTTATTCTTTTTTTCCCACCCATGCGTTATGTACATGCCTTTTCTAGGTGAAGTTAAAAACCTCCCCTCTTTTCTTCTTATTTTAGTCTGATTATGCAGCCATCCTTTTTTTCCTCTCTACTTTTTCTATCATACATACCGCATTGGCTGTATGTATCCCAAAGAAAATCCAAAGTACTTCCGTTTTCCTGGTTCTGGCTTTTATCCTGGCCAGTGAGTAATGTTGCTTCTGCGTTCCAAAACTTCCTTCCAAGCGGGTAGCTCTTTCACGGCTGAGTTCCGACCGTAAAATCTTACGAAGCGGCTCATCCTTGGCAGCTCTGCCCTTACGCTTAAAGGAAGTACTTATATGATATTTAGTACAAAATTTCCGGTTGGCATTATTGGCATAGATTGAATCTGCCACAAGCGCCTTGACCCTAACCCTGGTCAGTTGTTGTTGCAGACGAATACAGTCTTTCAAACGTACTCCTTCATTAAAATCCTTAAAAGAGATATGTTCTATGAAAGAGATTCCATCTATCTGTATATTGTTGACTTTGGCTCCGAATTCAACGGATTTGGTTTCCTTGCCCCTGATGATGGGGCGAAGGTGATGCCGGTCGATACTCACAATACGGTTAGATACTTTCTTGCCTGCAAATAAACTCTTCCCTTGCTCAAGGATTGTCTGTATGACCAAAAAGCGTCTTTGGTAATCAGAGGATAGTAAGTGACCTGCGTTTAATCATACGAATCTGCGATTTCCTGCGTTTACGTAGTTTACTATAAGCAAGGTAGGTACGGCCTACATCAAGATGGCTTTCATAACAGGTGGCATCGGGAAAAGTTGGTATAGGACTTCAAGACCATCAAGGCTATTTTACCTTCGGGAGAAAAATAACTTTTACGCCCCAAAGCAGAGGACTTCAAATGCATTTGTCGGGCCAATTCCGAGAAAGGAAACAGAGCATGGAGGCGGCCTAATTCACTCGTTGCAAAACTTTGACGATATTTTTTAGCATATCGAACTCAGTAAAACCAAAACGAGGTTCGATTTCTGAGATTTTTTGTATCTTTACCATGTGTTTTTAGTTTAGATTACCCCCGTTTTGGCCGTCAAACCGTTTTTTGGGGGAATGCTTAAAGAGACAAAAAGGCAACCAACTCGCAATGAATTAGTTGCCTTAAATTTCCTTATTTTAGGAATATCCCCAATTAAAGACCTATTCAAATAAGAAAAGCTATACGGAGGTTGTGTCAACGTTTTGACGCAACCTCCGCATTTTAATCATCCTGCGGCAATCTACCAATTCCCCATTGCTTATTAGGCTTATCACCCAAATGCAATTCAAGAACACCACCGTTAGCAAAATCTTCATGATAGAACCAACACCTATCCCAGGGGTTTCCATCAAACGTAGCCCGTTGGATATACATATTTTTGTCGGAATTGCCCGTAGTTACAATTTGGAAAGTCTTTCCCGGATAGTACCTATTGTCAAGATGTATGGTCACTTTATCAAATATAGG
The DNA here is from genome assembly GCF_003603515.1 of Bacteroides sp. AM32-11AC. Taxonomy (NCBI): domain Bacteria; kingdom Pseudomonadati; phylum Bacteroidota; class Bacteroidia; order Bacteroidales; family Bacteroidaceae; genus Bacteroides; species Bacteroides sp. AM32-11AC. Next base: position 15,267 of record NZ_QTNH01000005.1, read on the forward strand.
AGAGGTTATCTCATAATAAGGCTTTACAGCGCAGCCTCCGTCCACTTCAAACAGTCCCATCGCCATTAAAACGCCCAAAGCTCCCATCTGCCCTTGGTCTTCATCATCACGATACCCACCATACGGGGTAACATCAGCATAAGCCGCTTTGACCTTACGCACCCATTTTTGTGTCAGCCATGGTGCCCGAGCATGATTGAAAAGATGAGCCATGCCCGTGCCTGGTTGGTTACCGTAATCAGTCCAATTACCAGATTTGGTATCTTTTGAACGGAAAAAACCATAAGGCTCACTCTTGACAAAGTTCTCATTCAAACGCTCGGCATATTTCTTATGACCACCATAAAGTGCTATTAAACCTTGCATATCGTGGGGAACATAATGAGAATATATAGCCGAATTGCTTTCACAAAAACCACCTTTCTCCGTCAACTCAAGTGGATCGAAATCAGGTAACCATTCTCCATCCGTCCCTTTAGGTTGCATGAATCCTGATGCTTTATTCCAAAGGTTCTTATAATTTTTTGAGCGTTCAAAGAACAATTCATAATCAGCTTGCTTGCCCATTGCCTTGGCCATTTGGGCAAGACACCAGTCTTGATATGCGTACTCCAAGGTCATAGATGCACCTGTAGTATGCATACCTACCACATTCGCACGTCCATCAGGCACATATCCCATTTTAATATAATATTCCATTCCACCTGAATGAGCATCCTTACTATGTTCGTAACCGGCATGGTCACGAATACCTCCAGGAAATGCATTCTTGCGTAGCCCTTCATAGGCCAAATCAGCATCATAATTACGAATACCTTTGTTATAAGCAGTTGCAAAGAAAGACACAGCAGGATCGCCTATCATTACATAGGTATAATTTCCCCCCGAAGGTCCGCGAGGAATAAGTCCCCCATTACGATACATATCCAACATTGTATTGCAAAAATCATCCATCAGATGCGGATAAGCCATAGACCAAAGAATATCAAGCGACCAATGGCTCCCCCACCACGCATCAAAATTATGATGATTGTAGAGAGGTTTACCACTTGCAGACAAAGGAATACGGCAAATACGGGGAAAGTCGGACGTTTGGTCAAGATAACACCCATCAACATCACTCACTACCCTACGTCCCAATAATGCGTGCCAAAGATCTGTATAGAACTTTATCTGTTGCTCACGGCTACCGCCCTCCACTTCTATCTTACCAAGCCAAGTATTCCACTCATCAAACGAAGCATGTTTTACCTCTTCAAAATTCCATGATTCCAGTTCCGCATAAAGATTCTTACGAGCCTGCTCTACACTAACGTATGAAATGGCAACCTTCAGTAGTACTTTTTCATTGGCCTTGGTACGAAACTTCACAGCCAATCCCACATTCTTTCCTGAAATTCGCTCAGGTTTGGTATTAGGCACTATTTTCCCTTCACGCCAAGTCACTATCTGCTCCACCGGCTTGCTCAACTGTGCATAAAAATAGACAGGTGTATCCTTAGGACGACGCCCTGTACGCTCCATTATTTCCCAACCAGCTATTTCCGTATCACTAATCTTCCAGACTTCCGAATAAGCGGTAGGACCGTGAGCCAAAAAAGCGCCAGTATCAAAAAGGACATAGCTCGAATCGCTTTGGGGGAACGTATAACGATGGAAGCCTACCCGCATTGTCGACGTTAATTCAGCAGTCACATCATAATTTGTAAGTTTCACCTTATGAAACCCAGGTTTGGCAATCTCACCCTCATGAGTAAATTCAGACTGATAGGAGTCCATGCCCAAATGCCCTTTAAATGGACCAACCGTAGGCATTACAGCAACACCGGACATCTGCCAATTATGAATATGGCTAAAACATCGTATATACTTAGAGCCATACATATAACCCGATCCCCATGAATGTTCCGTATCTGTATCAGGACTCAGACTGACCATACCAAATGGGCGACAAGCAGAACTAAAAAAGAACCAACGAGAACGATGGCTGTCCACGAATGGATTTACCAGTTCTACATACTTCCAATTTGTTTCGGGCTCATTAGAATAAACCTTTAACGACATTAACAATGATGACAGAAATACTAAAGCCAATAAACACTTCTTCTTATCACATTTCATCATACTGGATTTTAAAAATTAAATCTTTATAATTTCTGCTTCCTATAGTTGCGAACATTTCGGTTATCACCTGTATCAAGCACCAACCGAATAGCGGCACCACCGGAAGCACGAAGAGAGAAACGAAGCACCGACTGGGCATTCACAAGATACCGCTGACATCGCACACGAGTACGGGTTTTTACTGATTTATCTCCATCTGTATAAATCTCAGCTATATAAGACTTTCCTTGCGGCAAAAAATCGAGACTAATCTCCTGTTCGCGAGCATCATTATTGGTTATGGCACCAACAAACCACTCTTCACCTTTGCGGCGAGCTATGGTAACGAATTCGCCTATCTTACCTTGAAGCACCTGCGTATCATCCCAAGTAGTATAAACATCATCAAAGAATTTCAATTCAGGTTCATCTTGTGAATCAGAGGGTTTATCATACCAATACATATACTGAAGAGGGCTGTAATAGATTACAGAAAGAGCCAACTGATGAGCAGGAGTTGTTTGAATAGTACGAGAACGAGGTACCCCATAACTATCTTTATCCGTATGCAAACGCCCGAAGTCCTGACGATAATAACAGATAGTATAGTCTGCGGCACCTGCAACAAAACGCGTAAAGGGAAGAATGGTATTATGAGTCGCATCAGGGAATTCTTCATTTCCTCGAATACCTTCTTGGGTCATCAGATTGGGATAAGTACGACTAAAACCCGTTGGACGATATTCATCATGAATGTCCACCATAAGGCCATATTGCGCACATTTCTTCACCGCTTCGTGCATCCACCTTGTCCATATTTGAGAGCCGACCTGTACAAAACCGAACTTAATACCCGCTATACCCCATGATTTGTAAAGAGGAAGTATCTCGTCCAGTTGTTGTTGAAGAGCACGTTGATTTACATAAAGGATAACACCTATTCCTTTCGACTTGGCATAACTAATCACTTCTTGCAGATTAAGCGCATCAATCTGCTCATTGCGCCGTGGGTCGAGCGTTACGGTAGTAGCATCAGAAGACTTGTCATATTCAAAACCATACCAACCTGCATCAAAATGAATATACTGCAAGCGGCGCTTCACTGCAAAATCCACTAAAGCCTTACCACCTTCAGTGGTAAGTGTAACTTCCCGCATTACCTTCCCCGGTTTAATCCAGGATGTATCAGCGATTTTACAATCAGGATTCAGATTAAGCAACAAGTCATTGTTAGCGAGAATATCTCCTGGCCGGGAAGCGCACATCACAATTCTCCAAGGCGTATGATATGGAGCTATATCCTCCACTATTCCATACATTGAAGTAAGCAAAGTATAAGGTTTCTCATCCGAAAGTTTAAATTTGGTACGCACATAATCCACGACCTGAGCCTCGGCAAGACAAGCATATTGGCCTTCTGGCAATTGAAGCATCAACGGACGATCCGACTCATTTTCCCACCCTTCGAGTGGCAAAAGATTATAAGGGGTCTGTGCCCGTTCGGTATGCCAAGCAAGAGTGCCTTTAGGAAGTGTAAATTGGGTAAACTCATTTTCAATCTTCAAATATTCACCTCCTACAAAACGATAACGGAATGCAACGCCTTCGTTATAAGCTCGCACATCCAGCACCATTCTCTTCCGCGAACCAGTTTTAGCCAACTCTATCTCGCAAGCATTATATAATTCCTTCACAACGGCACGTTCACCGTAGACAGGTTTCCAATTCTTATCTATCCGGCTGTTACGCGAAGTGACTATTCGGATTCCATCATACCAATTTTCGTTCCATTCGATTCCTAACCGAGAAGGTTCTATCACCTCTTTCTGTTGATAGAAAAGCGAATAGCTCAATTGTCCGTCATCGCTCACCGTAAACTCATATTCGCCGTCGGGCGATGTAACCTTCACCGCTTCTGCCATAACAGAAAACGCAACCAACATACCCCAAAACGTCAGTGTTAATCTCTTCTTCATATCAATTCTAATTACAATATTGTTATTTTGTTTAGCTCCACACCTATCCGTCACACACATTTATAAATGACTCTCGGAAACGATACTTTCAACACCGACAGCCTTTATGTCTCCAAAATCGAGCAACAACGAAATATGCCTGTCACGTGTACCAAATAATGTTCCATTATTGGAACGTGCGTCTTTCACAGCAAACCAATAAGTATTACCATCCACTTTCACCGCATCCTTCTCATAAAAAGTCCAAAATTCAGGAGCACTCTGTACGCTATAGCTCAACCGAAGCCATCCATCTTTAACCTCTTCGGGTTTATGGCTGAATGTCACTTTTATATAAGGGAATTCTGAAGGATTATAGTGTATCCGGTTTTTCTGCATTGAGATACCTTTGTTCACCAATAAGAATTCATTGCCGACAGGCTCTAAATCAGGTGCTGCAATTTGCCACCCTTTCCAGCCATATTTAAGTTGTTCTGAAATTTGCCCTTCAAGAGGAACCGGTTCGTTTTTTCCTAAGTAAAAGAGTAATGTTCCAAAACCCGGATTATCACACGTCCATCCTATGCCTTCAGGGCGAATACGCTTTAGCACCTTTTCCGTATAAGGCATTGCAATTCCCCTTCGTTCCACATAATGATTATATGCAATTTCAAAAACAGCCCTGAATTTGCCCAATTCTGCTTCTCCCATATTTTGCCAGTTACAATATTTACCTGTAGCATCTTTCCAAACTTCAAAAGGAACATCCGTATAGCCCAAGTTAACTTTAGAAAGATATTCATATCCTTTCATAATACGATTATCTAAAGCCGCATAAAGATTATCCCCTTGTTTCCAAGCGCATTCTGCCAATTCAGCCAAAACACCTACTCCAAGCATACAGTGAGCTTGATCACGTCCCGATTCTTGCAATTGGCCAGTTTCTGCAATGTAATTAGGCAAACTTCCATTATCCCGACTATTATAAAAGAAGTCTACAGCCTGATTGTAAAGAGGTTCATCATTACAGAAAATACCAATTGCCATCACCATTTTGTTAACCGATCCTCCCCAATTACCATTTGCATAAGGTTTGGCTTGAACAAAAGTGGTAAGTACTGGAAGAAATACATTACGGAACATACCTTCTATACTCTTTGTATCAGCTTCGCTCCAACCTTTCACATATTGATTATCTTGATAAGTGTAACGCATTATTTCAGCTGCATTTATAAGCATGAATCCCTGAAGACCTGCACAAAGAGGATCATCAGGTCCATATATTTTCTGTAATGTGGATGCATATCCTCGAAGAATTTCCATAGCTTTATCGGCATGACGTACATCACCGGTAATGTTCCACATCAGAGCATTATAATAAGCCGCATTACAATCGCTTTCACAAGGAGCTTTGGTGTATCCATATTTTCCGGCACGACTGATATTCTCAAACGGCCCCTTCATTTCATACTCAAAGGATGCACCCGGCACTTTTCTCAATAAATCATACGAACCCATAGCCGGATAGGAATTCTCTTTCACAAGTCGAGTAATACGTTTTAAATCGTCTTGAGAATGAAGCAAACCGGGATGAATAAAGTTTCGGGCAGCAGCAGAAAATATCGAACATAGCATCACTAAAACGCTTGCACATTTAAGTAGTTTTTCATATATATCCATAACAAATACTCTTTTAAGATTAAAAGAACAAAGAGCTTGCACAATTTATTGCAAATAACAAACTGGCAAGCCCTATTAATTTATAGTTTCAATTTACTATTATTCCCATCCAGGGTTGTTTCCCAATTCTTGTCCGTTAGATAGGGTATTCAGCCAATTCACCGGAATAGGACGAAGACTATATTTGGCATTGGTGGCTGCACTTAATTGAGTTTGGATTAAACCACCTGTAATATGGGTTACGTCCCAGTTATACTCTAAAACTCTTTCGGCCAACTTACCAGTTCGAGTCAAATCATTCCAACGAGGTGCTTCACCAAATAATTCAAGTGCTCTTTCATCCAATACGTCATCAATAGTGACTGTACCTTCATATTTAGCCAAACCTTGTTCCTTCGCATTATGCATTGCACGCTCACGAACCGCATTGATACAAAGCAAAGCATTCACATTGTCTTTTTTCATTACAGCTGCTTCGGCTGCAATCAAGTAAGTTTCAGCCAATCGAAACAACACGATGTCACGACTTCCATACTGGCTACCACCACTTTCGCCATAAAGAGTACCTGCATCCTTGAACTTATATACCGGCAACCAAGCACGAGTGGTTGAACTATTGCCTTGCAAACCGGTAATAAAGTAATCATCTTCAGAGCAATCTTTGTAAGAACCGGAAGGATAATTATAAATAAACTTCATCGGAGAAGCAGCATTTGCCGCATCTTGCTCAGCTTTTGAATACACTCTAAAGCCTTCTTCTGTAGGTACAGGAAAATGAATCACCGTATCGGCAACACCTGTACTTGAAGACCCTAGCTGAGTAGTATTCATAAAGGCATTACGTCCATAAGTACGTCCATCCACCGAAGTAGCAGGATCTCCATTAAGCGGACTCATAAAAGTAACTTCCGCACGACGGTCTTTTTTCCAATCGAAAGAGGTATAAAGATACTTTGAGGGCATCACATCTCCGTAGTCATTGGCGTAGAAATTTGATTTGGCCAAACCTTCCCAACCTTCACGGTAAGAGAATAGATAATAAGTACTCTGTTGATTATTATTATTATTTGTACTATTGTTATAGTTTACAGCAAAAATAACCTCATCATTAGCCTCATTAGACTGACGGTGAACCATAGCATAGTCTTCAAGTAAACTATGCCCCGTCTTTTCAATTACATACATAGCATCATCATATGCATTTTTAAAGTCATTCACATCTGCATAGTCCTGATATCCACGAGTCAAATAAACCAAAGCACGCAAATGGCGAGCTGCTGCTTTTGAAGCACGTCCAAAATCGGAAGCTCCTTGTTTTTCGGGCAATGAAGAAGATAACACATCTTGCAAGTCTTTCAGAATCTGAGTATAAAATTCCGCGCCACTGTTCAGTTTAGAAGTTGTTGCTGTTGATTGAGCTTCTTCCAGTACCAAAGGAGCTTGCCCCCAATTCTTCACAATTTCAAACAAATAAAGCGCACGAAGAAATTTGACTTCTGCCACCCTCAAGTCACGTTGATTCGGATCAATTCCTTCAATAGGGTCTTCTGTTTTAAGAGTCACATTTGTAGCACGGCCGATAGCAGCATTTACATCTTTTAATGCTACATAAAGTTTAGACCACTGCTCATATACAGTTCCGTTTGATTTATCATAAGTCACTACATACTGATTCAAGTCGCTAGTAACAGTACCGTTAGGCTGTGTGCCAATATCAGTACCCAATTGAGTAAGTTTATGGTAACTATAATTATTATATACAGACTTCAAAGAGGCATACGCACCATTAACTAATGATTCATAACCTTTGGCTGTTTTGTAATAGTCTTCAGCTGACTGACTAGTCCAATTTTCTTCTTCAAGAAAAGACGAACAACTTGCGAAAGTAGCTACGGAAATAAGCAATAAGCCCTTTTTAATTATATTCTTAGTTTTCATTTTATTCTTTCTTTAATTTCGATTTGTTAAAAAGAAACATTCACTCCAAACATCACATTGCGTGTCATAAGGTCTGTGCTAGATACATTTGTAGGTAACTGTTCGGGAACAATAACATTATCAGCACAAATAATCATCGGATTTTGAACCGTACAATACAATCTCAAATTGGTCAAGAATGATTTAGAAATCAATTTCTTATCAAATGTATATCCCAAACTAACATGAGTTATTTTAAAGAAATCTGATGATGACATTGTATGTGAAACGTCCGACTTCTGATTTCCCCACGAACCTGCTTTGCTACGATAAGTTCCCATATTACCGGGTTGAGCCGATTCATTAGTAGGATTCTCTGGGGTCCAATAATCTTTCACCATATTATTTAAGTTCATATTATTGTTCTCAAGTGCATAAGACACATAGAATTGATTACGCATACGACCGCCCAATTGGAAAGAAGTACCTACCGATAAATCAAAATTCTTATAATTAAAAGTATTAACCATACCACCGGTCCAATCCGGGGTGCGCTTACCATCAATTACGCGGTCAGCATCATCTATTTTACCATTTTTATCTAGATCCAGTACTTTATATTGGCCAGGTTTACATCCATATTTAGCAGCCTCTTCTGCTTCGTCCAACTGCCATACGCCAATAGTCATCAAATTATAGTTGATGTCAATAGGTTGTCCTACCACCCAAAGATTGCTATAATCACCCTTCATTCCTTCGAATGACTTACCTCTTGAAGTCAGATCTTCTATATATTGCAGCTTTTCAATCTTATTATTATTATAAGCTATATTGAATGAAGTTCTCCATGAAAAGTCTTCTGTACGGATATTTTCCGTATTCAATACAAATTCAAAACCTTTATTACGAACAGAACCAACATTAGCCTTTACTGAAGAATAACCAAGAGTAATGGGAAGAGTTTTGTTCATAATCAAATCTTCTGTCAAACGGTTATAGTACTCAAAAGAACCTGATATACGGTTGTTCAAGAAACCAAAATCAACACCGATATTATATTCTGTTGTTCTCTCCCAACCTAATTCCATATTACGCAAATTGTTAGGCACGTAGCCAATTACATCATTCGTTCCAAAAGAATAGTACTGAGCGCCACTGATAGAACCTTGTGTCTGATAAGCACCTACATTATCATTACCAGACTGACCGAAACTTACACGCAATTTCAAGTTATTCAGCCAATCAATATCTTTCATAAATTCTTCTTCAGTGATTCTCCAAGCCAATGCACCAGCGAAGAAACCTCCCCATTTATGTCCTTCAGCCAATTTGGAAGAACCGTCATAACGCATACTTGCAGTCACATAATACTTGCCTTTATAATTGTAGTTCAAACGTGCCAAATACGACATCAATGATGTTTTAATGTACTTAGATTGAGTCTTATTCGTTTTTGCACCATTTTGCAAAGCATACCATAAAGAATTATAAGAAAGACCGGCACCGTCACCACGCATAAATTCATTCTGATATTCGGTCATTGAATAAACACCTGTCAAATCAAAATGATGGTCCTTCATCAAATCAAAATTATAAGTAACCATATTATCCCAAACCCAATTCAAAATGGTAGTTTTCTCATACCATGCAGTAGCTTGTGAACCTTGATTACGCTTAGTATAAGCACCTGCATACATACCATAGTCAATAAATTGAAGATCGGGAGAAAATGTAGAGCGTAACGCCAAATTCTTAATAGGATTAAACTCTACAAATAAATTACTCAGAACATCATATTTCTTATATCTCCATGATTGGTTTTTCTGAGTTACAAAAGGATTGAACTGTCCGCTACCATATTTGAATTCCTGCTCACCTGTCACAAGATTAGTAGGATGATAAGTAGGACGTAAACGATAAATAGTCTGCAAACCATCTTCATTACCAGTTTCTTGGTCAGAAAAAGTTCCATAAAGGCTTACCCCGAACTTAAAGTAATCATTAGGCGTTACGTCAACGGCAGCACGCAGATTATATCGCTTATAAAACTGAGGTTGAAGACAACCATCTTCATTATGATAACCCGCAGACGCCACATAGGATGATTTCTCTGTTCCTCCAGAAACTGAAAGTGTATGACTGTTCATCCACGCAGTAGAAGTAAGAGCATCAAACCAATCCATATAATTATTATTTTCAATAGCAACCAATTCTGATGCTGAAAATATTTTATCATCCGAAACATATTCTCCGTTACCTTTAGTAGCTCGAGAGTATTCCCGTGCAAGTTGGACATATTGCTGTCCATCCATCATATCGGGAGCATTCATATAATTTTTAAATCCAACGGAACCATCATAACTGACTTTAGGAGCTCCGGCTTTTCCTCTTTTGGTAGTCACGATTACAACTCCATTCGTAGCTCTGGAACCATAAATAGCTGTAGAAGAGGCATCCTTCAATATATCAATCTTTTCAATGTCATCAGGATTGATGTTTTCCAATTCAGCACCAGGAACACCATCAATTACAATCAATGGTTTGGTACTACCACTAACTGTATTCAAACCACGAATCAAGATATTATACCCACTACCAGGCTTATTAGATGAGCGTTGAATATTGACACCAGGCACTACGCCTTGCATAGCACCAGCCGCACTGGAGATACCAGCAGCCGTCAATTCTTTTGTAGAAACAGAAGCTACGGCACCCGTCAAATCAGATTTCTTAACTGCGCCATAACCCACTACAACAACTTCATCAAGCATTTCTGTATCTTCTTTCAACACTATCTCATTTAATTTTTTATCTGAAGCTGATAATTCCACAGATTTATAACCTAAATAAGAAACAACTAAAATAGCTTTAGATGAAGAAACGCTCAATGAAAAGTTTCCATCAATATCAGTAATTGTTCCATTGGTAGTACCTTTTTCTATAATACTTGCACCAATAATCGGTTCACCAGTAGAGTCAAGAATCCTACCTTTAACTACACTCGTCTGCATAACAGCCTGAACATCGTTCGCTTCGGCAAATGCCATCTGCGGACTCCCCGCCAACAAAGCTGATACCATTGCCGCTGAGAATAAAATTCTTCTCGATGAGAACTTTAGAAATTCATTCTTCATAAATTTATAAATTTAAAATTAACACTATATTATTATCAATACCTAATTAGATACATTGCTTCAAGTATTCGCGTACCTCTTTACGGCTGATGAAAAGATGGTTCTCCACCGTGCGGCGCGAAAGATTCAATTCTTCCGAAATATCTGTGACAGACTTGTCTTCAAAACGGTTCATGACATAAATCTTACGACGCTGCGACGGAAGAAATTCTACCCGCCGTTTCTCGCAAGCCAATAAATCATCGGCTACCACACAAGACTCCACCTCATTATGACTAACCTCCGTCCTATCATACATATAAGAGGTAATCTCTTGTTTCTTATAATAGCGACGCAAATAGTCGTTCACCAAATTACGCGAAATGGTATAAATGAAAAACTTGACAGTATCGGGACGGAGCATTCGTTTATAGTCCATCAGACGGACAAATACATCTTGGGAAAGATCTTCCGCCTCTTCCTTATTATTCACCTTATTATATATATACAGGTAAACCGAAAAATGATAACGCTCATAAGAATCAGCTATCAATTGGGGGGATGTCATCATGCAGTTTTCCATAATAAATTAGATTACGATTCATGTTTTCCGTTCGATTGAACAATGCAAAAATAACTTCTATTTCAATAAAAACAACACTTCTGAAGGGCATACAAATCTCAACTAATACGGTTAGACTAAAAACAAAGAAAGTCGCTAATATATAGCGACTTAAGAATATGAGACTCACAGTATCAATTAATAATTTGAGACTATTCGTTGTTCCCTCCTATGCTTCGGATATATTCATTCGGAGTAATTCCCGTAGCTTTCTTGAAATAACGGAAGAAAGAAGCGCGGGAACTGAAGCCACAAAGTTCGGCAAGAGCACTCAGCGTATATTTGGAATACTCTTCCGTATTGACTAAACGTTTAAACTCGGCAATGCGGTAATCGTTGATATAATCATAATAATTGCGTTCCAAGTATTGATTGAAAAGATAAGAAAGTGTATGGGCAGACGTATCAATGGCAGCAGCCAAATCGGCTATCTTCAAATCAGAATGCTTATAAAGCTTGTCTTTATGCATGATTTTTTCCAGCTTGTCCGTCAGTCGCCTGCACTCTTCCGAGCTGACCTTTACGCTCTTATACTTTTCTTCGGATACCGATTTTGTCTCCACCGCAACAGATTGTTCTTCTTTCACGACCTGTACCTGCTCAGGGGCTTGTCTTTTTCCACGCCCGAAGAAATAATAGCCTCCACCGGCCAACAGTACTGCTACAACAATCCCCCAAGCAAGCCAACCACTGAAAACAGAAGCGATTTCCACCTTCAGCAGAGTTTCCGAATCCGGTTCCCCCATACGGCGCACCTTAAACACATAAGAACCGGAAGGCAAATCATAATAGGTCACTTCCGAACGCCCTGTAATTGCTATCCAACCGTCATCCCTACCCTCCAACTGGTATTCATAGGACATAAAAGCAGGAGAAGTATAGGAAAAGTCGGAAAAACAGAAAGTGACATTTTTCTCCGAAAGCTCCAACCCGATTCTCGAAATACCACTTCCAACGGTGACCATCGGATAAGTAGACGGCTTACCATTGATATGCACATCGGTTACCTTGACCGGATAAAAATCATGCTTCTTCTGATTCATGTGAGCAACATCCAAAGAGACCAATCCTTTAGAATTTCCAAACCAGAGATTCCCTTCCGCGTCACAAACCGGCGGGCATAGGGTAAAAATGGAACTCGGAATACCGTCTACAAAGTTATAAGGGATAAAATTGTCATTCTTGTCATAATGGAACAAACCGTCACTCGTCCCCATCCACAGCCATTTTTTACGATCTTCTATAATGAACATCCCGTCTCGCCCCTCCAAAGGAGTACCGGGATGCAAACGCCAGAAGCTGTTCATAGACAAATCGGATATGAACAGAGAGCCTTTGTCCGGAAAAAAATAAAGATTATGCCCGGAGTCCTCATAAACGACCCTGATTTTCTCCTTATGGATAAATCCCTCAGGAAATATATCCGTACGAAGCTTTTCAGAAGAAGGGTCCCAGATACATACGCCATTTTCCGTACAAATCCATCCTTTATGGGTAGAGTCAAAATATATTTCGTAGACATTGCCTTCAGGAAGCCTGGAATTGGAACTGGTATAGTGAGCCACCTGCCTGCCGTCTTTATAACAATAAACGCCTTGAGAAGTTCCTATCCATAAATTTCCTTCCGCATCCTGCTTGATACAGAAGATATGTCCTTTTACAAAAGGTTGCTGTTCACCGTCAGGCGCAAAGTCACGTATGGTCAACCTTTCCGGATTGAAGATGTACATTCCTCCGCCGTAAGTTCCTACATAATATTCTCCTTCATAAAATAAAATACAGAATATCATGCCGGAGCGCATTTCGGGCGACTGGAAACTTTTGAAACGATTCCTTTTCTCATCAATATAGAATAAGCCGTCACGCGAACCTACCAGCTTTTCATGCCCATTGATGGCAAGGGCACGGATAGGCATGTCTCTGGAATTGAAATAAGGAGGGAAAGCATAAGTAGTAAACAAATCACTCTGATATAAAGTATAATCAAGTCCCAACTGGTAGAACCCTATCCAAATCATTCCGTTCCGGTCTACCAAAAGCGAATAAACGGAATTGGAACGCAAGCTTTCATTGTCACCCGTCTCATGCCGCATGGTACGGACCACCTTCCGCCGGTCTGTGGCTATGAAATGCACTCCATTGCCATCCGTTCCTACATACAACATATTTTTGCCGTCGCTGGAAAGGGAAGAGATGATGTTGCACCCCACCTCCACAAAATGCTCAAATTCTCCGGAACGGGTGTCAAAGGAAATAATCCCTTGGTCCATAGTACCCAGATAAATGGTAGAACCGATACGGGTGATATTGTTAAAAGCACACACATGCTTGCCGTCTTTTACATTATGATAGGCTTTCACTTTTCTGTCGGACAATCGTAACGAATACAGTCCCTTCTCGGTTGCCATCCATAGCATGCCCTGCTCATCCAATGAAAGTCCGGTTACAACATTCGAAGCAGAAAGGGCATTTTTATCCAGTAATATTTGCTCCAAGTTTCCTTTCTTGTATAAAAAGAGCCCTTTCGCACTACCGATATAGAGTGTCCCTTTTCCATCATGAAGCAAAGAGTGGACTGCACAATTTATCATATCGGGGACAATAAGTTCCAAAGCATCCAATTCTTTGTTCAAACGCCACAATCCCATGCCATTCCCCATCCACAATTGGTTATCTTCCATTTCGGCAATAACATTGACACGTTTCAATTTCTCATTGGAACCGGTTATCGGATAGTGTTTGATATGGCTTCCGTCAAAACGCTCCAAAGAATTACCCGTACCTATCCAGACAAATCCCAAAGAGTCTTTATAAATGGCATTGACCAGCAAATCAGACAGTCCGTCGGATACCGACAAGCCACGCAAGGTATATGTACTTGGATAGGCCCATGCACAGAACATTAACAAGTGAAAAAGAAAAATGTATTTTATTATGTTTTTCATTACACTGTAGTCTTTACTCTATGGTGCAAATATAACGAAAAACATCAACTGTATAGCTACCTCAAGCTTAAAAATAGAGGGAATGATATAACTATCTTCCCAAATATTCCAATCCTTTTGTAGCCTTAGCTTTGTATGTCTGTCCCTTTATTGTAATCGTACAATCGGCAGAGGCTTCATAATACCACCCATCCAGTTGATGTTCCAACAAAACATTTGCAGGTTTTTCAGATTTTATAGTAACCCGAGGAGTTTGCAGCAAAGTACCGTTTCCCAAAAACAATGTAGTTTCTTTTCCCGCCTTGTTTCCGCATAAAGCATAAACAGCTTTTGCCTTCATATCCCCCATGCCGCAAAGGTGCGACGCGTTGTCTGAGGATAAAATACAATCCTTACGACCATTCCTCTGTTCAACGCAAACTGCGACATGGCTCCCTTTGTCCTTACATTCCACCTCCGGAAAAGTGACAGACTCAATCTGTCCCGGTTCGTTTACCGAAGACGGCTCATAGATTGCCACAAACGGACGGCTCCATGCCTCTCCTGACTGTCTGGCAACAAATGTCAGGGTAGGCTGTTCCTTGATATTATAGGGCATCCCCGGAGTACGGCTATAACCTTCAGTCATGGGAGACAAAGCGGTAAAGACTTTACGGTCTTTTTCCCCTTTCATCCACAAGTTCATGGAAATATCATCTCCGTCTTTCATGTCGATAGTGAAAGAGGCCTTTACATCCTTAGCCGTCTGCACTGCTTTCTTGTTGTAGATATAAGAATAGGCATACAAATGTGCGCCGGCAAAAGAGAGTTCTTCGGTAGGCTGTAACCCCAAATCGGTACCGTCTGTACCGGTCAGTGAAAGCGTCTGCCCAAGATTGTGATAAAAATAATCATGCATTTTGTCTCCACCCTGCACTTTACGGCTACGGAATATGTCAACATAGTAACCGGTTTCCGGTCCCGTGGTGACGATGCTCGTCAGACGGGTCTGGTCGGCACAACTCTCCGGTTCGCGGAAGTAGACTTCACTATATGTAATCGGATAAAATTCTCCTTTCTTTGATACCGGTGCCGGAAAGCAAGAGTTCACACGGAAAGCATGGTTGCTCTTCATTACCGGATAGCTCGATATACCGTCTACACAAACCGTATTATGACTGGGAAACTGGGAATAATATTCCAAGTAATCCAATCCGCTATACAGATACAAGCCGATACCGGCATCGGGACCCAAAACATAGCCTTTGCCATAAAGCTCCATAGAGATTCCGTTGGCGTGCATGTGATTGCCTTCACTGCCATTCAGCGATACCATAAGGCTGTGGCGTGGATGCATCCCGTTGCGCTGCACCAACCATGACACATTCGGAGCATAGAACAACGGTGATACATAATCTTCTATCTTGCCAGCCTTAATATCAGGATTCAGCACCAATGGTTTATCGTCAAAAAAAGAATTGATGGAGACACGGGCATTCCGTTTCCCGTTCGCCTCACCCATATCCGGCTTCAAGCACTTCAACAAAGCCGTGAAATAATCCTCCTGCTCTTTCTTGCCATTGACCTGGGCATTCTCTATCATACGGATTATTGGAGAAGTATTCAAATAACCGGGATGGGTATCACCAAATCCGCACATCATCCGGTTGGGGAACAGATATTGGGGAGTAGCGGCTACTGCTTTCGGAATAACCGGCAAATCCAGAGTCAAATCATATCCCAAATTACGGTCGAACAGATTGGTGAAGTTGGCATAGTCATTAAGTACAACACCACTGTAACCGGGACACTCCGCCCAAATACCGGTATTTGAGTCATAGCCATAATCCGCCAGTTTCTTCAGGCTCCATTGACGGATACTGGAACGGTTGAGCACATAATCAATGTAGTACTCACGCCCCTTACCGTCGGCATAACATCTATTATCTTCCAAAATCATGCCAATGTCCATGACATAACGCGCCTGCATCAGGTTCCAGTTGTTATGAGGCACTCCGTTTGCTATGATATTGTCTGCCCATTTCTTGAAAGCTCCGGCATAGATTTCCAGTTTATCGGCATAATTGCTATGTAAATAGCCGTAAAGAAAATCATAAAGAGGAACTATATCTTTAAGAATATCTTCGTGGATTACCTCGAAAGAAGTCATGCCCACCAAAGTTTGCTGGTGCCCATGATTCAGGTCAACGGGGACATTCCGATAATAGATGCCCTGCATGTAGGTATCAAAAACTCCGGCTGCCAATTTTGCATATTTCTCATCATCCGTCAGCCAGTAAAGGAAAGCTGCATCACGGGCAATGCCCATAATTTCACGGTTCAGGCTTTCTATGTTACGACCGGTTTTGGAAGGGTGCACACTTTCCATGGGGCGTCCCGGCAAAGAGTTGTTGCAAAACGTAACATTGCCACCGGCGTCATCGTAAGGAACGACATCTTCCAACTTCGGACGACTGTGTGTAGCAAAGGTCCCTCGTGTCCCCGTATAGCGTACGGTTGGAACTGGAGCTTTTTCTCCACCGGCATAATCAAAGGTTTCACCTTTTACATATACATCCGTGGCATGCGATTCCCAATACATGGCAAGTCGCGAAAGCAACCATTCCGGCTGTGCTTCTGTCAACCGGACATAAACATCCGTCTTGCTTTTCAGCTTTCCGAACACTTCTTCCGCCCACGGTTCATTACTTATCAACTTCAAAGTAGTCTCTTTTCCACCGGCATCAGTCAGATAACGCGGATGCCCTTGGGGAAGATTCATAGACAGAGTGTTGAGCTGTGCCTGCAATAATACAGAAAAGAAAATTGCCATTAATAAAAGAATCTTTTTCATAGTATCTATCTTTTTTCCTTTTAATACGTACAATCTCCTCTTTACACTCAACCAATAAGTGTGTTTTTTCCAATTAATAAGAATATATCTAAAAAGGAAACAGCAACGGCAACACAAATACCATCACCACTCCCATAATAATCTGCAACGGGAGCCCCACTTTTATATAATCCATGAATGTATATTGTCCTGCCGGCATCACCAGTGCATTGGGCGGTGTAGAGAACGGAGAAGCGAAACACATGCTTGCCGCAACCGTCACGGCAAACAAGAACGGAACGGGACTTACTCCAATCTGAATCGCACTTTGAAGAG
Organism: Bacteroides sp. AM32-11AC; assembly: GCF_003603515.1. NCBI lineage: Bacteria > Pseudomonadati > Bacteroidota > Bacteroidia > Bacteroidales > Bacteroidaceae > Bacteroides > Bacteroides sp. AM32-11AC. The sequence goes on from NZ_QTNH01000005.1 coordinate 32,750, forward strand.
CAATAGGGGCCATCAGCACTGCCGTCACCGTATTGCTGATGAACATGGTCATCAATGAAGTGGTGAAATAGATACCTGCCATCAACACAATAGGACCATAACTGCCCAATCCGCTCACAAGACTGTTGGATATATATTCCGAGGCACCGGTTTTTTCGAGTGCAAGAGACATGGGGAGCATGGCTGCAAAGAGTACAATTGTTTCCCAGTTTATCGTTTTATAGGCGGCTTCCACATTCCTGAAACATCCCGTCAGCACCATCAGCAAGCCGGCAATCATCACCGCTGTCACCGGGGCCACGGGAATAAAGTCGAAGACCATCATGGCAACCATCAGCACCATGATAGCGGCAGCTATGGGCGCTTTATAATCCAGCGTCACTTTGGCGGCTTCTGCCAAAGGCTGCCCCAATACCACCCAATCGGAATCTTCCCTGCTTATCCGTGCGATGTCCTGCCACGCACCCTGCACCAGCAAAACATCGCCACTATGCATACGCTCACGTCCCAATTCACGTAATATATATTCCTTCTTACGACGGATGCCCAATACATTTACATTAAATTTATCACGGAACCCTGCTTCCTTCACCGTCCGGTTCACAATATTGGAAGAGGGCATCAACACGATTTCGGCAATTCCGATGTCATAAAAGTCAAGGGACTTGTCGGCTTTAGAGGCTTCTTCAGTGGTATGCCCGTCGAGCATTTCCATTAAAAAGTCTTCAGCAAAACGATTTACGTTCGATACCTCTCCCGTAATATAAAGCACGTCGCCCACCCAAATAGTCGTATCGGGTGATGCCAATTTCTGGGTAATAGTTTTCAGGAATCTATGTTGGGAAGAGTCTACACGCCGTACTTCAATGATATTCAGACCATACTTGCGGCGTACATCCAGGTCTATGATGGTTTTTCCTATCAGACGGGAGTCATTGACAGCCCTCAAACGGAACAGGTTGCTGGAAAGTCCGTACTCCTGTACCAGTTGGTCCAATGATTTACCCGACAATGTTCCGTCATTCTTTTTGCCTTTCTTGGAGAGAAACCATTTGGTCAGAGGCATTAAAACCAAAGTTCCCACTATCACGCACACAATGCCCACCGGCAAGAAGGAGAAGAAAGACAGCGGTTCAAAGCCCGCTCCCGTCAATGTATTCTGAATGACCAAGTTAGGAGGCGTACCGATAAGTGTCATCATACCGCCCATGCTGCTGGCAAAAGCCAAAGGCATCAATAGACGGCTAGGATTCATTCCGGCACTCAGTGCCAAGCTCACCACGATAGGCAGCATCAAAGCCACCGTTCCCGTATTGCTCACAAAAGCACCAATGGCAGAGGTAACCAGCATAACCAGCAAGAAGAGTTTCAGCTCGCTTTTGCCTGCCAGCTTTAAAATGCGCGAACTTATCATTTTAGCCAGCCCGGTCTGAAAAATGGCGCCGCCTACAACGAACAAGCCCACCATCATAATCACCACCGAGTTGGAGAAGCCGGAAAGGGCCTCTTCAGGAGTAAGAATCTGAAATATCAATAAACCAATCAGCGCACAAAGCGCCACAATGTCCGAACGGACTTTGCCTGCTACAAAAAAGGCAGCGGAGAGAACAAGGATAATAAGGGTAATCAGCATAAATATGTATATTAAGAATGCACAAATATACTTATTTACGCATGATCACACAACCCCTTACTACCTCAAATTACTGATTCAGAACTCGAATTTTTCCAACTTCATGGCAGCCAGCCCCTGGATTTTGGGCACCAGGGCCACAAAATGGTCTGCTTTTTCATGGGCAGACAATGACTCTGCATCTTTCCATGTTTCACAAATCATAAGAACATCGCTGCGAGTGGCGCTCTCAAACACATCATAAGCAATGCATCCATTGTCCTTCAAGGAATATGCGACCAGTTCTTTGGCAGATTCCAATACTGCGGCACGGTTCTCCGCACTTACCTGAATAAAAACATTTAATCTAATCATACTTGTATAAATTTTAAGTGCATCGCAAATTTAAGCAGAATAAATATCTCCACCAACAAAAGTAAATTGTTATTAATTCCTTTCCCGCCGGATGAACCAATCTTTGGCAAGTATGTTGTCTCATCAGAATTGATTCTAACTTTAACTATTAAAAACTGACTTGATTATGAAATGTAAAGATTCTAATTTCTGGATCGGACTGGGAATAGGTTCGGTTGCCGGTGCATTGGCCTACCACTTCTCCCGTACGGAGAAAGCTAAAAAGCTGGAAGATGCCATATGCCGTGCCATCCACAAAGCAAATGGCGAAGCCAAGGAGTTCATCAACACTGCTGAAGAAGAAGCATTGCACGTTGGCACCAAAGTAGCAGACAAGATGGCCCATGAGGCCCATGAGGCCGCAGAGAAAGCTGACAATCTGAAAAACAAGGTTCACAATTTTGCCGATGCTAAGAAATAAAACAAGCACTTGGAAACTTCTGAAGGGGTGTGTCAAAATTCACCACAGATTACACGGATTAACACAGAATGAGCTTAATCTACTGATAATCAAAGATGCTTATCTGTGCAAATCTGTGTAATCTGTGGTGAATACCAGTTTCGACACACCCTCTTTGCATATCGACCCATCAGTTCTGCAGACTGCGCCGATTCAAAATATCATTCATATGCTCCAATGCCCATCCTACCAAAGATTCAATATGCGGCATCAGGCTACATCCGGTTTCTGTAAGGTTATACTCCACACGGGGAGGAACTTCCGCATAGACTTTCCTAACAATCAGCCCGTCCGTCTCCAATGAGCGCAATGTAACCGTCAACATCCGCTGGGAAATATCCCCTATGGTTTTCTGTATATCGCAAAAGCGCATCGTTCCATTCGCTTTCAGTGTGACCAGCACAAGCATTGTCCATTTGTCTCCCAACCTGCTCAGTACATCCCGTACCGGACAAGCATCCATACGATGAAAATTTTCCATTCCTTTATTTTACCAATCAGTTCAACCTCAGCAATGGCGACTCTATGCTTAGTGTCCGGCATTGCACCACAAAAGTAATAAACTTACTCAAAATAACTATCGTTTCATACAATAATAAAAACATTCTTTATACTCATAAAAGCATCCGTCTCATCCGGATTATTTGTATGTTTGCAACATCATTTCCCATTCATATGTAACTGCAAGACTCTTATGAACGTAAAAATAGAAGAAAGCTGGAGAAAACGCCTGCAAGAGGAGTTTGACAAACCTTATTTTGAGAAGCTGGTAGCATTTGTAAAAAGTGAGTATGGACATGCCAACGTGCTACCTCCCGGCCATCAAATTTTCCACGTCTTCAACTCTTGCCCGTTCGAGAAAGTGAAAGTCGTCATACTCGGACAAGACCCTTATCCTAATCCCGGTCAGTATTATGGAGTCTGCTTTTCCGTACCGAAAGGAGTAGCCATTCCCGGTTCTCTGGCAAACATATTCAAGGAAATACATCAGGACCTGGGAAAGCCCATTCCGACTTCCGGAAATCTGGACCGTTGGGTAGCGCAAGGCGTGTTTCCTATGAATTCCGTCCTCACAGTACGTGCCCACGAAACCGGCTCGCACCGGAACATGGGATGGGAAATCTTCACAGACGCTGTTATCAAGAAACTGAGTGAAGAACGGGAGAATCTTGTATTCATGCTTTGGGGAGCGTACGCCAAAGAAAAAGCCGCTTTAATCAATAGCAGCAGACACTTGATTCTGACTACCGTCCATCCGTCCCCACGTTCTGCCGAATACGGATTCTTCGGTTGCAGGCACTTCAGTAAAGCCAACGATTTCTTACGGAGCAGAGGGATACAAGAAATAGACTGGTAACACGCTACAATACTCCGCTAACTCCGCTTCCAAACAAAGCAAAGTCCCCCAGGCACGGGTCGTCCGGAAAGGCCTCTGCCAGAGCTTCAGTAATCCGGCGGGCATTCTTCAAAGAAAATGTTTCTGTCTCGGTGAGTCCCAAAGCATAGGCCACACGGCAGACATGCGTGTCCAAAGGCACAATCAGGTCCCTGCAATCAAATCTCTCCCAAATACCAAAATCCACTTCCGGACCTTTCCTTATCATCCAGCGCAGAAACATGTTCAGTTTCTTCTGGGGGCTCTTTGCCGAGACTTCCAAAAATGCGCATAACCTTTCCATCGGATTACCTGCATACGTACATAAGGCATCCTCCAGACTGTCAAAAGCAGAATAAGCAGCATGCAAACGTCTGAAATAGGAATGAAAGTCGGCATAAGAAAGCATCCGGTAAAAACTGCTTCTGTCCGCAGCAGGAAAGTCGTTCTTCCATCGGCAGGACAACACGTATTGATGAGGCGATGCCCCCATCACCCTATGCAACTCATCAGCCTTTTTCAATATCTGTTTACGGTTGCCGAAACTCATGATGGCAGTCAGCAACCCACTGATTTCAATATCCTGCTTCCGTTCATAGCGATGTGGAAACTGTACGGGGTCGTTCTGAATGAAGCCGGCGCAATGATAGGCCGCCGCCCACTCCCAAAGTTGTCTTTTAATCTCCTCGGTCATCTGCAAGCATTTGTTCTTTTCATCTGAAATGCAAAGATATTGCAAATTGAGTGCAGAACTTTCATGCTTGCACGAAAAAGTTGTGCCGGAATACAGCTTATCTTATTTTAAAGATTTTGCATTTATAGCAACATCGGACAAGTAACCTATTTCTTTTCCTCCTATTTTTGCAACATGAAAAAGCCCAATAGAGCCATGCAGCAGAAAAAGACAACCCAGGAGGAATACCAAAAGTGTGTGAACGCAGTAGTGGATTATATAAATCTGCACCTCGGAGAAGAAATTGACCTGAAATCTTTGGCCAGGATTTCCCATTTCTCTCCCTTCTACTTCCACCGCATCATGAAAGCTTTCCTGGGTGAACCCGTCGGTACGTTCATTGTCCGGACGCGTACCGAAGCCGCTGCCCGGTTGCTTCGTTACTCGGACATGCCGATAGCGGACATAGCCTACCGTATAGGCTACTCTTCGCCTTCGTCACTGTCGAAAGTATTCAAGCAGTTCTACGGCATTTCACCATTAGAATACCGTAACAATAAAAACTTTGTAATTATGAAACCAGCCATTATTCGTCCGGAACTGGAACTGAAACACGAAATCAAAGAAGTTCCTGCCAGAAATGTGATTTACATCCGCCTCTTTGGCGACTATAAACTGAACGACTATTGCAGCGCATGGATGCGCCTTTGCCAGTTCATCCAGGAAGAAAAACTGCCTATGGGAGAAGTGATGCCCTACTGTATCTATCACGATGACCCCAAAGTGACGCCCGCTGAAAAGCTGCGTACCGATGTATGTATAGTCCTACCCTCATCTGCAACGGCCAAAGGAGACATAGGATTTAAACAGCTCGCGGCAGGCCGCTATGCCATATTCCTATACAAAGGTCCATACGAACATCTGCAGGCCGTATACGATACCATCTACGGGAAGTATATCCCCGAAATGGAATGTAGCTTACGGGATGAGTCCAGTGCGGAACGTTACTTGAACAACCCCGCAGATACGGCGCCGGAGGAACTGTTGACAGAGATTTATATTCCGGTAGAGTAGGCAAACTGTTCTGCCGGAGCCATCAGGATTTCTCCCCGGAAGAGTTTAGGAACCGGGCAGCGAACAAGTATTCGTTCCTCCATGGAGTAAAAATCGTTCCACCATGGTGGAACGATTTTTACTCCGCGGTGGAATGATTTTTACCTCATGATGGAACGAATAAATATTAGGCAAGCCGGTCGATACTATATTAGATACCCATATCTATACTGTATTGTAAAAAAGGGACACTCCCTTGTCTGTATGCTTGTTTTTATTCATTAATTTTGCACGACGCAATGCGAATCAAGCAATTGACGCAAACAGATAATTTTAAAATCTCCATTAAAATCAAGATAAAAGATGCAAAATGTTTCCATAAAAGGGTTTATATATGCGGCTCTCTCCTCTGCCACCTTCGGGCTGGCTCCTTTTTTCACCATTTCATTACTCCTTGCGGGCTTCTCCTCTTTCGAAGTATTGGCCTACCGATGGGGAATAGCTTCACTTGCCTTGGTCGTTTTCGGCATTATGCTGGGCGAGACATTCCGCATCAGCAGGAAAGACTGGGGAACGGTGTTCATCCTCAGCCTGCTCCGGGCAGCTACCTCCTTCAGTCTGGTCATCGCCTATCAGAACATAGCCAGCGGAGTGGCATCCACCATTCATTTCATGTATCCGCTGGCCGTGGCACTGGCCATGATGGGCTTTTTCGGAGAAAAGAGGTCATTCGCCATTCTGTTTGCCGTGTTGGTGTCACTAAGCGGAGCTGGACTTTTGTCATCCGGCAAAATAGACTTTGAAGGAGGAAACACGACCATCGGGCTGATTGCTGCCGGTCTGTCCGTATTCTTTTATGGAGGATATATCGTAGGAGTAAGGAAGAGCCGTGCCGTGCAGATTCCCTCCACTGCATTGACATGCTACGTAATGGGGTTGGGAGCCTTGTTCTTTATTATAGGAGGATGTCTGACCGGAGGCATCCGGCTGGCCAATGACACCCATACATGGCTGAATATTCTCGGACTGGCACTGCCGGCAACAGCTATATCCAACATCACCCTGGTAAAGGCCATTAAATACATAGGGCCTACACTGACTTCCATTTTCGGGGCCTTGGAACCTCTGACAGCCGTAGTTATCGGTTGCCTGATATTCAATGAAAGCTTCACACCGGCCAGCGCCGTCGGCATGGCGCTGATAATAACGGCCGTTACAGTCGTGGTGGTACACGAAAAGAAAAAGGAGAGCCAGAGTTGATTGTCCTTATTTCGCCTTTTTATAATCCGTGATGAAACCCTCCATCATCCACTTGGCCAAAGCCTGGCGGTTCGAACTGATTACAAAACGGCGCTGGTCAAAAGTGTTCTGGATATTTCCCAATTCCACGAATACGGAAGCGGGAGAAGTATTGGCTAACACATAAAGATTGCGTGCGCTGACAGTTCCGGTAAACCCACGGTTGGGCTGGTGCTTGTCATATTTCGATTCGAAAGTTTTCTTCATGGTCTTAGCCAGACGCTTGCTGTCGGGCTTGCTTTTAGAGTGGTAAAAGAACACATCGGTCTGATGGCTCTTACTGCGACTGTCCACATGAAGAAAAATGGCACGGCAATATTTATAGTTCTTGCGGTCCTTCTTGTAAAACTCATTGATTTTGGCGCAACGTTGCCGGAGACGTGCCACTTGGTTCAAGGGTATGGGAGCTCCCATGCACGTCTCACGTTTGCTGTTGGAAAGGTACTTGTCATCACGGATTCCGTCTTTAGCATCCTGGATAATGATACGGACTTCCGCCCCCTCTTGCATCAAGTTACGGGCAAGGCGCAAAGCCACATCATACGCATACTCATCTTCATGCAGTTCTATTTTGCCGATTCTGCCGATAGCTCCGGGGTCGGGGCCTCCATGCCCGCTCACTACATAAAAACAAGCGCCCTGCAAACGGTTGGATGTCACTTTTACACTGGCAAGCGCTTTCCCGAACAAAGGTTCATTGATTGTCTTCTTCCCATTGCCGACCGGCTTTGATAATGGGGGCAGTACATACTTCACTCCCAGCCGCAATTCCTCCTTCCCTTTAAGAAGTTTCTTGTTCAGCTCCAAAAACTCCTTATAATAGGCTCTCCCCGGGCGCTTGTTACGTTCCAGGAAAACAGAGATTCCTTCTCCACGTCTCGGACTATCCCGCTCTTCCTGAGCCGAAGCATTAAAAGCAAACAAAGTACAAAAGAAGATGGTCAGTAAACAAAATATGCGTTTCATATTCCAATTATTCATCATTTATTCGGTTCGCTACAAATTTCCAGCCGCTAATTTATAGCATTTTACCATACTTAAGCACAAAATTATAATTTTTTCCCTACTTTTGCGACAACTTACGCGATAATAGATAAGAAACTTTTAAAACAGATAACATTATGGCAAAGCAATTCAAGCCGGAGACGCTGTGCGTACAAGCCGGATGGACTCCTAAAAAGGGCGAGCCCCGTGTACTCCCCATCTATCAAAGTACAACTTTCAAATATGATACCAGCGAACAGATGGCACGCTTGTTCGACCTTGAAGACAGCGGCTATTTCTATACCCGCCTGCAGAACCCTACGAACGATGCAGTAGCCGCCAAGATTGCCGCCCTCGAAGGTGGTGTGGCCGCTATGCTGACATCCAGCGGACAAGCAGCCAACTTCTATGCCATTTTCAATATCTGCCAGGCAGGAGACCATTTTGTTTGCTCCTCTACCATCTATGGCGGAACATTCAACCTCTTCGGAGTAACTTTGAAGAAATTGGGCATCGACGTCACTTTCGTCAACCCGGATGCCAGCGAGGAAGAAATTTCCGCTGCTTTCCGCCCCAATACCAAGGCCCTATTCGGCGAAACCATCTCCAACCCTACGCTCGAAGTGCTCGATATAGAGAAGTTTGCCCGCATTGCCCACAGCCACGGCGTGCCCTTGATTGTGGACAACACCTTCCCTACCCCCATCAACTGCCGTCCGTTTGAGTGGGGTGCCGACATCGTAGTACACTCTACCACCAAATACATGGACGGACATGCCACCAGCGTAGGTGGAGCCATTGTAGACAGCGGTAACTTCGATTGGGATGCACACGCCGACAAATTCCCCGGACTGTGCACCCCGGACGAGTCTTACCACGGACTGACTTATACGAAAGCCTTCGGCAAAATGGCTTACATCACCAAGGCTACAGCCCAACTGATGCGCGACCTGGGCAGCATCCAGTCTCCACAAAACGCATTCCTGCTGAACCTGGGTCTGGAAACACTGCACCTACGTATGCCCCAACATTGCAAGAATGCACAAGCGGTAGCCGAGTATCTTGCCCAGAACGACAAAGTGGCTTGGGTGAATTATTGTGGTCTGCCGGGCGACAAATACTACGAGCAGGCACAGAAGTACATGCCGAACGGCTCTTGCGGCGTTGTCACCTTCGGCTTGAAGGGCGGACGGGAAGAGTCTATCAAGTTTATGGATTCACTGAAACTGGCGGCCATTGTGACTCATGTGGCCGATGCACGTACTTGCGTGCTACACCCAGCCAGCCATACACACCGCCAGTTGACAGACGAGCAACTGATGGAGGCAGGTGTACGCCCCGACCTGATTCGCTTCTCGGTAGGTATAGAGAATGCAGAGGATATTATTGCCGACATCGAACAAGCGCTGAACGCCTAAAGGAATAAACAAAAGGGAGTGCATTTTCGGACAATGCACTCCCTTTTCATTTCAATATTCTCTATTACTCAACATTCAATATAATCGTCAAACTTTCCTTGCCTTGGTAGAAGGTCTTTGCTTTCACTACCAGGGAACCACACTTCACCGGTTCTTTCCATAAGGTTGACTGGGCAGTAGGTTCCGAACCATCAGTTGTGTAACGTACTTCAGCACCATCAATGGCCACATTAGCATACAGATTTCCATCTTTTACCAATAATCCCGGCTGAGGCAAGCGGAAGTTAATCCCATTCTTTGCCCAATAAGGCATTTCACTCTTGCTGATTTTCTCATAATAAAGTGCCAAAGCCTGATTGAAAGCCTGCTCCTCCCGTATATCGGATAAATTTTCCCATGCCGGATGGGCATTCCAGCCACGTTCTGCCAGCCCTAATATTTTTGGGAAAAGAAGATATTCCACGCCATCAAAACTACGGATAGTTTCGGCGAACAATTGCCCTTGTACACCCATAATATGCTTCTTGCCTATCTCTGTCAAAGCAGTCTTCCCCTTTTCCGCATTATTCAAATCAATGGGATTGCCTGCCATATCCACACGCAGCGAACGATAAATGCTGAAAGGAAGCATAGAGAAAGAGACAGACTCATCCACATAACCTCCCCAATCGAGTCCACGCTCGTCCGGATGACCATTGTAAGCCATATCCATATAGAAATTGCCCACGTTGCAAAGGATGACCGGGTAACCGTTATTGGCTGTCTGATAAACCACTTCATCAGAGCCCGGTACAGTATTCCAGCAATACACACCGGCAGCCTGGCCCCTCAACTGTTGATGAGCCTCTTCGGTATGCCCCAAAGCAACTTCCTGCCAACCACTGAATTTCAGTCCGTTCTTCTGCATCACATCCGCCATTTGCGTAATGAAATACTCTGACAAATCATGAGCTTTCGTCATGCCTTTTTCCTTCATCAGTTCCTGGCATTTCGGAGAGCCCATCCACACGCCGCGAGGCACTTCGTCACCACCCAAATGCACTGTGTACAGTGAAAGACCGGCTTCCTGATACATCGCATTAAGTTCCTGAATCACCTTCTCCATAAAACGGTAAGTAGAAGGCAAGGCGACATTCATCACATTGTCCGTATAATATTGTACAGAAACATAACGTGAAGTATCTTCCGGTTCACTCAACATATATTCTGTAGCTTTCCCCGGATCAGTTTCAAAATATTTGTTATAGCGTGCCTTCATGGAGACAATGGCAGCGCGGGCATGCCCCGGAGATTCTATTTCCGGAACAATGCGGACATGTCTTTCGGCAGCATACTTCAGCAAATCAATAAATTCCTCGCGGCTATAATATCCATTGCCTACAGTCTTTGCATCAGGGTCATAGCCACCGTCATAACATGGGTAGAGGCACTGGCTTTCGTCAGTGGTATGCCCGCGACGGCTACCCACAGCAGTCAGTTCCTCCAAACCGGGAATCTCCAAACGCCAGGCTTCATCATCACAAAAATGGAAATGCAGGACATTCAATTTATAAGATGCAAAAATATCCACCAGTTTCTTCAAGTTCTCCGGAGCGGTGAAATTACGGGCAATATCTATCATTTGTCCACGATATGCCAAGTCCGGATAATCCCGGATGGAGACTGCCTCCAGCAAATAAGGTGTCTGCTTGTCCTTCAACATTGACAAAAGTGTCTGTGTACCATTAAAAATGCCATGAGGAGTGGCAGCACTGATTTTTATCAGGTTGTCACCTATATTGATAGTATAATATTCATCATTTACGGCCTCCTTCCTATCAAGCAGTTCTTCCAGCACAATCTTCACGGAAGCATTTCCGACAACTTCCAAACCATACAAACCAGTCAGTTTCTCTTTCAGCAACTTGGCTTCACCGGCAAAGTTCTCCGGAAATGCCAAAGCTACCTTACCTTCCAATACGACATTATCGCCTTCAATGGCTACCGCTTTCTTTACAGACGGAAGAATGTCTGACTGCACCAAAGCAGGAGCACCAGCCAAGCGAAGATTGGATTCATAAATCTTAGTCGCATCCGGATAGCCGCTCATTGACTCGGGAGAAGGAAGCGGCAGCGCCTTCAAAGCCACGGGCAACGGACTGCCCTCTTTACCATCCACAGTCTCCACCCAATAAGTTCCTTCCGGTACATGGGAGTTCCGGTCCAGCTTGTAAGTGCAAAGGAAAGTAATCCGCATGGAATCACCGGGAGCCAGCGGAGCAAATTCGTCTGTCGGATACATTTTGAAAAAATTACCGTTCACTACCTCTACCTTCACTTCAGAGGCTCCTTCCTGCTTCACCCCTCGGGGAAGCTGTGAATAGTAAATCGTCCAGTTCTTTTTTAGAGGTTTTTGAGAGATATTCTTGAGAATAAAGGTATTCTCATAATATCCGGGTTCGATGTCACTTGCACCCATTTCCCAGGTCAGAGCAACCGGTGCCTTAGGTTCATTACTCGTTTTACATCCAGCAAATAGTGCCATTACACAAAATAATAATCCTGCCAGAGGAAGTTTCAAAATTCTCATGCAACTCATGTGTTAAGTTAATAAATGGGGGTAATTTCTAAAATCTGATGCCAAAAATAAGCATTTTAAGCTAATTAACTGATAAAAGTAATAGATTTTATTGACAGCGAGCTACAATTTAGAACTTTTATACCTACATTTGCAGCCAAATTATAACCAATTTAACTATTCTACCATGGCTAAAATAACCAAAGAAGCAGCCTTGCTCTACCATTCGCAAGGCAAACCGGGTAAGATTGAAGTAGTACCCACCAAGCCTTACAGTACACAAACCGATCTTTCTCTCGCCTACTCTCCGGGCGTTGCAGAACCGTGCCTCGAAATTGAGAAAAACCCGCAAGATGCATATAAATATACAGCAAAAGGCAATCTGGTAGCTGTCATCTCCAACGGAACCGCCGTACTCGGCCTGGGCGATATTGGCGCCCTCAGCGGCAAACCCGTCATGGAGGGTAAAGGTCTGTTGTTCAAAATTTATGCAGGTATCGACGTATTCGACATCGAAGTAAATGAAAAAGACCCCGACAAGTTCATCGAAGCTGTCAAGGCTATTGCCCCAACATTCGGAGGTATCAACTTGGAAGACATCAAAGCACCCGAATGTTTCGAAATAGAACGCCGCCTGAAAGAGGAATTGGACATCCCCGTGATGCACGACGACCAGCACGGCACCGCCATCATCTCCAGCGCAGGATTGCTGAACGCCCTGGAAGTGGCAGGCAAGAAGATAGAGGAAGTGAAAATCGTCGTAAACGGTGCCGGGGCTTCCGCCACCTCATGTACCAAACTGTATGAAGCGCTCGGTGCACGCCGTGAGAATATCCTGATGCTGGACAGTAAGGGAGTCATTACCAGCGATCGCGAGAATCTGACCGAGCAGAAACGTTACTTTGCCACCGACCGTCGCGATGTACATACTCTGGCAGAAGCCATCAAAGGCGCCGATGTATTCCTCGGACTGTCAAAAGGTAATGTGTTGACCCAGGACATGGTTCGCAGCATGGCAGACCATCCCATCGTGTTTGCCCTTGCCAACCCTACTCCGGAAATTTCTTACGAAGACGCCATGGCAGCACGTCCGGACGTACTGATGTCCACCGGTCGCTCCGACTATCCTAACCAGATTAATAATGTAATCGGTTTCCCCTACATCTTCCGCGGTGCCCTCGACACGCAGGCAAAAGCCATCAACGAAGCCATGAAAATTGCTGCCGTACACGCCATTGCCAACCTTGCCAAGCAGCCCGTGCCCGATGTTGTGAATGAAGCATACCATGTAAACAACTTCACCTTCGGTCCCGAATACTTCATCCCGAAACCGGTTGACCCGCGCCTCATCACCGAAGTGTCCTGCGCTGTGGCCAAAGCCGCCATGGAAAGCGGTGTAGCCCGCAAAGACATCGAAGACTGGGATGCCTACCGCCTGCAACTGCGCGAGCTGATGGGTTACGAAAGCAAACTGACCCGCCAACTCTACGACACCGCCCGCCGCAACCCGCAACGTGTGGTATTTGCCGAAGGCATCCACCCCAATATGCTGAAAGCTGCTGTGGAAGCCAAGGCTGAAGGTATCTGTCATCCTATTATATTGGGCAACGACGAAGCTATCGAGAAGCTGGCAAAAGAACTAGACCTTAGCCTTGAAGGTATTGAGATAGTAAATCTGCGTCATCCGGATGAAGCGCCGCGCCGTGAACGCTATGCCCGCATTCTATCCGAAAAACGTGCCCGCGAAGGCGTCACTTACGAAGAAGCCAACGACAAAATGTTCGAACGTAACTACTTCGGTATGATGATGGTGGAAACGGGTGAAGCAGACGCTTTCATCACAGGTCTTTACACCAAATACAGCAATACCATCAAGGTTGCCAAGGAAGTCATCGGTATCCGTCCGGAATACAAGCATTTCGGCACCATGCATATCCTGAACTCCAAAAAAGGTACATACTTCCTGGCCGATACGCTGATTAACCGTCATCCCAATGCCGAAACGCTAATCGATATTGCCAAGCTGTCGGAATATACCGTCCGCTTCTTCAATCATACACCGGTAATGGCCATGTTGAGTTACTCCAACTTCGGTGCGGATAAGGAAGGTAGCCCGGTAAGTGTACACGAAGCAGTGGATTATATGCAACAAAACTATCCTGACCTTGCCATTGACGGAGAAATGCAGGTGAATTTCGCCATGAACCGCGAAATGCGTGATGCCAAGTACCCGTTTACACGCCTGAAAGGAAAAGACGTAAACACACTGATTTTCCCGAACTTGAGTTCTGCAAACTCTGCTTACAAACTGTTGCAGGCCATGGATACAGATGCCGAACTGATTGGTCCTATCCAAATGGGATTGAACAAGCCTATCCACTTTACCGATTTTGAAAGCTCCGTGCGAGATATCGTGAATATCACCGCAGTGGCAGTTATCGATGCTATCGTAGACAAAAAGAAAGCAGCCAAATGAAACGACCGTTATCAAAATTCCAAATAGTTTGCATTATGCTGCTTTGGGCAGCACTTTGCTACATTGTTTTGATATCTGTCGAACGAATTGACGGTCCAATCATCCTAACGCTTGCCATTTCGGCGGCTTTAGTATTTATTCCCGTCATAAAGTCTCTAAAAAGAGGATAAATAATATCTTTTTATTCCATTTTGCGGTACAAAACAATAAAATTGTTGTTTTATACCGCATTTTCTTTATAAAATGTTTGTTCGTTTCATTTTTATGTGTACTTTTGCAACCGCAATGAGAGGAAAAGGAAACAAACCGAAAATCGAATTGTTTTAGGTAATATATAGTAGCAACCAATAAAAGAAATAGATTATGAATGCAGCTAAGGTATTAGAAGACCTGAAAAGACGGTTCCCCAACGAACCGGAGTATCATCAAGCAGTAGAAGAAGTTCTTTCTACGATTGAAGAAGAGTATAACAAGCATCCGGAGTTTGACAAAGCCAATCTGATTGAACGTCTTTGCATCCCCGATCGCGTTTACCAATTCCGTGTTACTTGGGTAGACGATAAAGGTAACGTACAAACCAACATGGGCTATCGTGTGCAGCACAACAACGCTATCGGCCCTTATAAAGGCGGTGTTCGTTTCCACGCTTCTGTAAACCTGAGCATCCTGAAATTCCTTGCTTTCGAGCAGACATTTAAAAACTCATTGACAACTCTGCCTATGGGTGGCGGTAAAGGCGGTTCGGACTTCTCTCCGCGCGGCAAGTCAAATGCTGAGGTCATGCGTTTTGTTCAGGCTTTCATGCTGGAGTTATGGCGTCATATCGGCCCTGAAACAGACGTACCTGCTGGTGATATCGGTGTAGGTGGTCGCGAAGTAGGTTTCATGTTCGGTATGTATAAGAAGCTGGCTCATGAATTTACGGGTACTTTCACCGGTAAGGGCCGTGAGTTCGGCGGTTCGCTGATTCGTCCGGAAGCTACCGGCTACGGTAACATCTACTTCTTGATGGAAATGTTGAAGACTAAGGGTACTGACCTGAAAGGCAAAACTTGTCTGATTTCCGGTTCCGGTAATGTGGCTCAATATACGGCCGAGAAAGTATTGGAATTGGGCGGTAAGGTATTGACCATGTCTGATTCTGACGGTTATGTATACGATCCGGACGGCATTGACCGCGAAAAGTTGGATTACATCATGGAACTGAAAAACCTCTATCGTGGACGTATCCGCGAATATGCTGAACAATATCCGGGTGTCAAGTATGTAGAAGGTGCACGTCCTTGGGGTGAAAAAGCAGACATCGCCTTGCCTTCTGCAACTCAAAATGAAATAAACGGAGATGATGCAAAAAAACTAATTGCTAATGGTGTCATGGCTGTGTCCGAAGGTGCAAACATGCCTTCTACCCCTGAAGCAATCCGCGTATTCCAAGATGCAAAGATTCTGTATGCTCCAGGTAAGGCAGCCAATGCCGGCGGTGTATCAGTATCCGGTCTCGAAATGACTCAGAACTCCATCAAGTTGAGCTGGAGTGCAGAGGAAGTGGACGAGAAATTGAAGAGCATCATGAAGAACATTCACGAAGCTTGCGTGCAATATGGTACGGAAGCCGACGGTTATGTAAATTACGTGAAGGGTGCCAATGTGGCCGGATTTATGAAGGTGGCAAAGGCGATGATGGCGCAAGGGATTCTGTAAGAACTAAAGCCATAGTACAACTACAACAGAAGAAAGGTGAGGGGCTCAAAGCTTTTCACCTTTTTTCTGTTTAATAATATAGAAGAAACAAAATTTTGTTTTTTTCAATCCATTATCACATAAATCAGATAACTTTGCGGAAGTTAATAAAAGAAGACCATTATCATTGAAGCAAACCAAACGATTATGAATACAATAGAAATCCCCGTACTGCTGTTGACCGGTTATCTGGGTAGTGGCAAAACGACGTTGGTAAATCACATCCTTTCTAATAAACGTGGCATTAAGTTTGCCGTTATCGTCAATGACATAGGCGAAGTGAACATTGATGCAGACCTTATACAGAAAGGTGGCGTGGTGGGAAAGAAAGACGACAGCCTGGTAGCTCTGCAGAATGGCTGTATCTGCTGTACGCTGAAGACAGACTTGATAGAGCAGATGTTCGAAATCATGAAGATGCAACGCTTCGACTACATCGTGATTGAAGCGAGTGGCATCTGTGAACCGGAGCCTATTGCCCAAACACTCTGCTCCATTCCTCATATGGGAGGAGCGTATACTAAATACGGTATTTGCCGCTTAGACTGCATTACCACCGTGGTGGACGCCTTACGTCTGCAAAGTGAATTTTCTTGCGGAGATGATTTGACACGCAAAGGCATTGATGAGGAAGATATAGAAAACCTCATCATTCAGCAGATTGAGTTCTGCAATATTATCCTGCTGAACAAAGCAGCAGAAGTACAGCCCGAGGAATTAAAACGTATCAGGCAGATTATCCACACCTTGCAACCCGGTGCCCAAATTATAGAGTGCAACTATGCAGATGTAGACCTGGATAAGATTATCCATACCCACCTCTTTAACTTTGAACGTGCCGCAACTTCCGCCGGATGGATTCGTGGCATAGAGCAACAAGTAAGCGAAGAGGAGGAAAAAGAGGCGCATTACCATCATGAAGATGAACATCATCATGAAAGCGAACATCATCACGAGAAATGTCATCACCACCATCACGAAGGAGGTGAAGTAGAAGAATACGGTATTGGCACATTTGTCTACTACCGCCGTCCTGCATTCGACATTCATAAGTTCGACCACTATGTCGCTACCAAATGGCCCCGCAGCGTTATCCGCGCCAAGGGTGTCTGCTACTTCAGCCACAACCGCGACATGTCCTTCCTCTTTGAACAAGCAGGTATACAGAAGAAAATAACTGAAGCCGGACAATGGTATGCCACCGCTCCCGAAGAAGACATGATAGAACTGATGCGCCAAGAACCGGGATTGCTAAGAGACTGGGACGAACAATACGGCGACCGCATGCTGAAGATAGTATTCATCGGACAAAATATGGATAAAGAGCAAATCATCCGCGACTTGGACAAATGCCTTGAATAACTTCCTAAAAAAGTGCTCCCCGTCATTCCGATCTTAAGAACAACGGGGAGCATCGTCCCAGACGCGTAACTCTATTTTAAGAATCAAGAACCATATCAATTCTCCGTAAAACGGAACATTTTGAAATACACCTTCTGCTCTGTGTCGGATACATTCACCAGCCTCATCTTCGCAACGCTCAAATCCTTGAGAGATGCCTTCACCTGCGTTCTGTATCCCGGTTTCAAATCCACCGCCTGCCAGTTTGTACCATCCGAAGTTACTTCCAGTTTAAACTTAGAATTAGCCACCTCCGCATCTCCCAAATCAATAAGCACCGAACTCAACTGGCGGGCATAATCCATCGAAATGGTCAGCACACCGCCTGCCTGCCAGTTGATGACTTCATTGGACGGAATAATTGTATTCACCTTTCCCTTCTGCTGAATAGGAAGCGAAGCCAACTGATTCACGTCGCTCTTCAACGTGTAGGGAGAATAAACAGCCTTTGTATCAAGCCCGGCATGGAACGCTGCATTATAGCCCGTTGTCGCCGCTTCGAACAAAGCATTGAAAGTAGGCATCAGATGCAGGCTGCCGCTCTTTATGCCCGCTTTATATTGGGCATCCGTCTCACCCATCAGCACCAGCAGGGCGCGGGCGTGTTCGTAGCTACCTATAAATGCATCCTTCTGCTGGCGCAGGCGTATCATGTTCAGCACCTCCGCACCATACTCTCCCACTTGTTTGAACTGAATGAGCCAAGGCCTTATTTCAGTTATCAACGGACGATTCTCATTTCCCGACGCAAGCAATCCATCAGCGGCAACGATTATCTTCCGGCATTCCTCAGCTACCTGCCGATAGGCATCTTCATCTATCTCGTTTTTCTCTTGATAGGCTTTCAACAAGGCAGAGAGAGCAGGCTGAATGGCAACGGACTCTTCACGACGGAAGCGATGTCCATTCTGTCCCGGGTCGGAATTATGAGCAGCGAAGATTTCCAAATATTCGGCATGAAGTGGCATAAGGTCTCTGACTGCATGTTTCCAAGAAGTTTCACTATCATAATTCTCCATATTCCAAGTATAATCAGCTACACTGTACAGAGAGATTTTGGAAGCCTCGGCATGTTCCATCGGATTGGAAACAAAAGCAGACATATCATCTTTTACATCAAGCCCGTTTCCATAAACCGGCCCTAGCAGCAAATGGTCTTGTACATAATCCGAAACGGGGAAATTCCACCAAATGTACGCCTTACGTTTCAGCAGCGGATTGACGAAGTCCAGCGTAGACTTATCTATAGTAGCAACTACCATATCACCGGTCCACATCACCTTGATACCCTCGTTCAACTTATCACCAAGCGTAGTGAGATAGCCTCCCTCCACATCGGTCCATGACTTGTTGTACTCTGTGGGACACAATATCAATGGTGCAACATCCCGCTTGACTTTTACAAAATGGTCGTCAATATAGTTCAACAGTTCAGCCTGCTTGTCCGCCTTTGTCCCCTCACCCGAAATATCATCAAAGAAAACGGCAAAACCACGCACACCCAACTGGTACATGCTTTCGAACTTCTGCAACAATAACGAGCGGTCTTCTTCATTCCAGCGAATATCCTGACCCGGATGAATGGCCCAATAGAAAATAACATTGTTCTCCTTCGCCCTATTCACCAATACTTTCAACTCTTCTCCTTCTCGAGCAGGATAAGGCTTGCGCCAGTTGGGAGTCCGGTGATAAGGATCGTCTTTTGGTCCATAGATATAGACATTCATTTTGTTCCGACCATAAAAATCAAGCTGGCGTATACGCGCCTCCTGACTCCAGGGAGCACCGTAAAAACCTTCTACCACACCCCGATAGGGAACATCAGGATAGTCCGTCACTTCAACCAAAGGCAGCTTGTCTAAAGCAAGCAACTGCGCAAGAGTCTGTACACCATAGTACGCTCCCCGTTCGTCAGCACCGGCTATGACGATGCAGTCTTTTTCTATTTTCAGGAAATAACCTTCGGATTTGCGTGGAATCCGATGTTGGTATTTCTTAATAATCTTATCTCCTTTCACTCCTATATATACACGGAAAGAAGCGCCAAGCACCTCTTCCGGCATCAATGAACGGAGTAAAGGCAACGCAGGTCCGTCCTGCACGGAATTGCCGGAAAGGATCTGGTATTGTCGGGGAATATCAACAGAATCTTTTTGCGTAATATATTCTTGGGGAGTAGGTTGCAAATGAAACTCTTGCGCACAAAGCGTCGCTGTCGTCAGCATACCGAATGCTCCCAGTAACAGTAGTTCTTTTCTCATAAGCGGATTATTAAATTAAGGAATATCTATGTATTAAGAAAACTCTTCCATGCATTCAAGGTTGATACGTCCAAAAATAAGAAATAAATATGAAAACACGTACAAATACAGACATTTATTTCAGTTTAAAGATTCATTCTGCATCCGTTTGAGTTCATCGCACACAGCCGGATGCAGGAAGTAGCGTACGTCTTTTCCCTCCTCTATGGCCCGACGGATAAAAGTGGAGCTGATTTCGAATACCGGAGAAGAAACTGTCCGCACATTCTGCGGTAAAAAGGTGGCCTCTACCGGATAGCCGGGACGGGGATAAACCAGAAGATGATTTTCGGCAATAATGCGTTCCGACTCGTACCAACGGTGGAACAGCCTCCAGTTGTCCGAACCAATGACAAGATGGAAAGTGTGTTGGGGATAAGTCCGTTTCAGTGCGTCCAACGTATGAACAGTATAAGAAGGCCGAGGCAGATGGAATTCAAAATCGGAAGCGCGAAACTTGGGATAACCCTCAGTGGCTAGCTGCACCAGCTTCAAACGTAACTTGTCATCCATCAGTTCGTTTTCTTCCTTCAGCGGATTGTGGGGGGTGACCATAAACCACACTTCGTCCAGGTCCCCGTATTCGCAAAGATAGTTGGCGAGGGCCAAATGTCCGATGTGTATCGGGTTGAACGAGCCGCTGAAGATTCCTATATTCATTTATTCTTATTCATATACAACCTTACAAAGGACGTCTTTGCAACGCACGCCAGGCAACCCAAGCATTGAAAATCGTCACTACAGAGATAAGAAACATTGAAATACTGGAACGAGGCTCGCCATGATGTATATACAATACACCCACAACAAGGGAGCAGACGAACAGAACGCTATTAATAATTAGCAATGCCTTGTTCAGCTTCGGGCTATTCTTCCTCCTCGGTGCCAACTGGTTGTACACTCCTCCACGTTGTTTCATTCGTTCAAGAATTGAGAGATTACTTTCAATGCTTCCGCTTTGGCTGTCTCCAGGTCATCGTTCACAATCACGGTATCGAACTTCGGTGCAAAGCCCAGTTCGTATTCGGCTTTCGCCACGCGGTTCTCTATCACTTCGGGAGCATCTGTTCCGCGCCCCACCAAGCGTTTGCGCAATTCCTCCACTGAAGGTGGCTGAATGAAAACAGACAAAGCACGCTCACCATAGAATTTCTTGATATTGCAACCACCCACTACATCCACATCGAACACTACATTCTGTCCGGCAGCCAATTGCTTTTCCACCTGCTCCTTCAGTGTTCCGTAAAAACGGTCCTGATATACCTCTTCATACTCCAGGAATTCATCATTGGCTATGCGACGACGGAACTCGTCAGGAGTCAGAAAGAAATACTCCACTCCATCTTTCTCCGTTCCGCGGGGCGGGCGGCTGGTCGCTGAGATGGAGAATGCCAAGTTCAGATTTTGAGTCAGCAGATAGTTGATAATCGTTGACTTGCCAGAGCCCGAAGGGGCTGAAAATATGATAAGTTTTGCCATCGAATTATTTACGATTTGACGATTTACTATTTGATACTACATGACGTTCAATACTTGTTCCTTGATTTGCTCCAATTCATCTTTCATCTGAACGACAATCTTCTGCATCTCCGCATGATTGGACTTACTGCCCAAGGTATTGATTTCGCGTCCCATCTCCTGGGCGATGAACCCTAACTTCTTGCCTTGTCCGGTTCCGGTTTCCAGCGTATTGATAAAATATTTCAGATGATTGCCAAGACGCTGTTTCTCTTCGTTCACATCCAGCTTTTCGATGTAGTAGATGAGTTCCTGCTCCAGGCGGTTCTTGTCATAATCCACACTTAAGGTCTTTTCCAGTGCATCTGTAATACGTTCCTTCACTTTGGCTACACGCTCTTTCTCATAGGGAGCGATAGTCTCCAACAGATGGGAGATGTTGGAGATCTTCTCACGGAACTTCTTTTCAAGGGCAGCTCCTTCCTGCTTACGGAAGTCCACCAGCGCACCAACAGCCTTTTCCACAGCCGAATAAACCACAGCCCATTCCTCCTCACTCAGTTCCTGCGTATCATTCTTAGTCATCACATCCGGCATACGGAGTAACGTGGCAAACCAGTCCGTCGCATCCGGCACAGGTATTCCTAGATTTTCTGATATAGCACAAATCTGCTTGTAATATCCCTCCACCAATGTCTGGTTGATGGGAGTGACGCTTTCCGCACTCTCTTTCTTTTCTATCCAAAGGCTGAAATCCACCTTTCCGCGCTCCAGTTTCCGTGATATTTCATTACGGATTTCCATCTCCTTCTCACGATAAAGCGGAGCAATGCGGGCAGATAGGTCCATTGCCTTACTATTGAGCGACTTTATTTCAACGTTGATTTTCTTATCAGGCAGTTCGACGGTTGCTTTGCCGTAGCCTGTCATGGATTGTATCATAATGTTATAGTTTTGCGCAAAATTACACGATTATTTTAATTAGTGAAAATAATCACGTAAATTTGCCACAATAAAATCAAGAATAAAAGTTATGTCATGTATCTTGCATATTGAAACGTCCACTTCTGCCTGCTCCGTAGCCGTGAGCGAGGACGGACAGAACGTTTTCAAGAAAGAGGACCTGAATGGCCCTTCACACGCCGTTTCATTGGGAGTCTTTGTGGACGAGGCGCTATCCTTTGCCGATAGCCATGCCATGCCGTTGGATGCAGTCGCCGTGAGCTGCGGCCCTGGTTCGTATACCGGGTTGCGTATCGGCGTGTCGATGGCAAAAGGTGTCTGCTATGGACGTAACCTGCCACTTATCGGGCTGGAAACCCTGAAAGTTCAGTGTGTACCGGTATTGCTCTACCACGATGAGTTACCCGACGACGCATTACTCTGCCCGATGATTGACGCCCGCCGCATGGAAGTCTATGCTGCCATCTACGACCGTGCCTTGAAATCGGTGCGCGACATTGCAGCCGATATTGTGGACGAAAACTCCTACCTGGAATTTTTAGAGCAACATCCCGTCTATTTCTTCGGTGACGGTGCAGCCAAATGTAAAGAGAAAATCACGCATCCCAATGCACACTTCATCGACGGCATCCGCCCGCTTGCCGGCATGATGTTCCCGTTGGCAGAAAAGGCAATAGCCGAACAAGATTTCAAGGATGTGGCCTATTTCGAACCCTTCTATTTGAAGGAATTCGTAGCCGGCACGCCAAAGAAACTTATTTAGGGTTTAGCGATTAGGGATTAGGGATGAATACCATGCGGTATCACTACGTAGCCCATTAATCACTAATCGCTAAACCCTAATCACTAATCGTTGAACATTAATCACTAATTAAAGATGCAATATAACACTCAACAAAAACGGATGCCCCTGCCCGAATATGGTCGCAGCATCCAGAATATGGTAGACCACGCGCTGACAATCGAAGACCGTGCAGAACGCCAGCGTTGCGCAAACACAATCATCAACATCATGGGAAACATGTTTCCCCATCTGCGCGATGTGCCCGACTTCAAACATAAGCTATGGGACCACCTTGCCATCATGGCCAACTTCCAATTGGATATAGATTATCCGTACGAAATTATCCGCAAGGACAATCTGAACACCAAGCCGGAGAGCATCCCCTACCCCAGTACCAAAATCCGCTACCGCCACTATGGCCGTACACTGGAAGTACTGATAAAGAAAGCCATCGAATTTCCGGAAGGAGAAGAGAAGCAGAACTTGATAGCGCTCATTTGTAACCACATGAAGAAAGACTACATGGCATGGAACAAAGATACCGTCGATGACCGTAAGATTTCAGATGACCTCACCGAACTCTCTGACGGAAAACTGCAAATGACAGACAGTATCGTCCGTCTCATGGCCGAACGTATTGACCAGAACTACCGTCCGAAAGTGAACAACCAGAATAACCGGAACAACAACCGGAACAATAAACGGAAATACTAAAATTGAATGATTAGTGGTTAGTGATGAATGCCATGCGGCATCACCATGCAGACCACTAATCACTAACCCCTAATCACTAATTTCATGGCATCATTTGTAATCGAAGGAGGACACAGACTTTCCGGTGACATTTACCCCCAAGGAGCAAAAAACGAGGTGTTGCAAATTATCTGCGCCACATTGCTCACTGCCGAAGAGGTGACTGTGCACAATATCCCGGACATACTGGACGTCAACAACCTTATCCAATTGATGCGGGATATGGGAGTCAGCGTATCTAAAAAAGGCATTGACACTTACAGCTTTCAAGCTGCCAACATTGATTTCGCCTATCTGGAAAGTGACGCGTTCCTGAAAAAATGTTCCAGCCTGCGCGGTTCCGTCATGCTGGTGGGGCCGATGGTGGCACGTTTCGGCAAGGCCATGATTTCCAAGCCGGGCGGAGACAAGATAGGACGCCGCCGTCTGGATACACACTTTATCGGTATCCAGAATTTAGGAGCCGACTTTGTCTATAATGAGGAGCGTGGCATCTACGAAATCTCAGCCAAACAACTGCATGGCAGTTATATGCTACTCGACGAGGCATCTGTAACGGGAACAGCCAATATCGTAATGGCAGCCGTCCTTGCCAAAGGCAAGACCACCATCTACAACGCCGCCTGCGAACCCTACGTGCAGCAACTTTGCAGAATGCTGAACCGGATGGGAGCTAAGATAGAAGGCATCGCCTCCAACCTCCTGACTATCGAAGGAGTAGACGAGCTGCACGGAACCGAGCATACCATCCTCCCCGACATGATTGAAGTGGGCAGTTTCATCGGCATGGCAGCCATGACCCGTAGCGAACTGACCATCAAGAATGTCTCCTACGAGAACTTGGGAATTATCCCCGACAGTTTCCGCCGCCTCGGCATCAAGATGGAGCAGCGAGGAGATGACATTTACGTGCCCTCACAAGAGACGTACCAGATAGAGTCCTTTATCGACGGCTCCATCATGACCATTGCCGATGCACCCTGGCCCGGACTGACACCAGACTTGCTCAGTGTGCTGCTGGTGGTTGCCACCCAGGCAAAAGGCAGTGTACTCATTCACCAGAAAATGTTCGAAAGCCGCTTGTTCTTTGTGGACAAGCTGATAGATATGGGAGCGCAAATTATCCTCTGCGACCCGCACCGCGCCGTTGTCATCGGTCACGACCACGGCTTTAAACTACGTGGCGGCAACATGACCTCGCCCGATATCCGTGCGGGCATCGCCCTGCTGATAGCTGCCATGAGTGCGGACGGCATCAGCCGCATCCACAACATAGAGCAGATAGACCGTGGGTATCAGAACATCGAAGGGCGACTGAATGCGCTCGGAGCAAGAATAACAAGAATAGAATAAGATGATAAAGAGAGAAGAAGTATATAAGATAGGTATATTCAACAAGCCCCACGGCATTCACGGAGAACTATCGTTCACTTTTACGGATGACATCTTCGACCGGGTGGAAGCCGAATACCTAATCTGCCTGCTGGATGGTATACTGGTGCCTTTCTTCTTGGAAGAATACCGTTTCCGCTCCGACACCACCGCCCTTGTCAAACTGGAAGGCGTGGACACGGCAGAACGCGCCCGCATGTTCACTAATATTGAGGTCTACTTCCCCGTAAAGCATGCAGAAGAGGCAGGACCAGGTGAACTGAGTTGGGACTTCTTCGTCGGTTTTCGTATGGAGGAAGTACATCACGGCACGCTGGGAGAAGTGACGGACGTGGACACATCGACCATCAACACACTGTTTGTGGTAGATTATCAGGGAGAAGAACTGCTGGTGCCGGCACAAGAAGAGTTTATCATAGACATTGACCAGAAGCACAAGGTCATCACCGTAGACCTGCCGGAAGGTTTGATAGCTTTGGACGAAACAGAAGAGGTATGAAAAAGAAACGAAGAAAAGCATTTTGGAGTAACATCAAGTTCAAGTACAGACTGACGATTACGAACGAGAATACCCTTGAGGATATCATCACGTTGCGCGTATCCAAGCTGAACGGACTGTCCGTATTGCTCTCCGTGCTGTTCGTATTGTTTCTCATCGCCTCCCTGATCGTAGCCTTCACCCCGCTGCGCAACTACCTGCCGGGATATATGAACAGTGAAATCCGTGCCCAGGTAGTGGAGAATGCCTTGCGCGTAGATTCCCTCCAGCAACTGGTGAACAGACAGAACCTCTATATCATGAATATCCAGGACATCTTCCAGGGCAAGATAAAGGCAGATACCATACATTCCATCGACTCGTTGACCCACCTGCGCGAAGATTCGCTCATGGAACGTACACAACGGGAAGCCGAATTCCGCAAACAGTACGAGGAGACAGAAAAGTACAACCTGACGAGCATCACTGCCCGCCCCGAAATAGACGGACTGATTTTCTACCGCCCCACACGCGGCATGATTTCATCTCCCTTCAATGCCGAAACAAAACACTTCGGCACGGACATTGCCGCCAATCCGGGCGAAAGCGTATTGGCCACCTTAGACGGTACCGTCATACTGAGTACCTACACTGCCGAGACGGGTTATCTGATAGAAATACAGCACAACCAGGACTTCGTGTCAGTCTACAAGCATTGCGGCTCTCTGCTGAAACGGGAAGGCGATGCGGTGAAAGGGGGTGAAGCCATCGCACTGGTAGGAAACACCGGCGAGCTGTCCACCGGTCCCCACCTTCACTTCGAGCTGTGGCATAAGGGCAGGGCCGTAAATCCCGAGCTTTACATCGTATTTTAGTCTCCAAATAGTAAACTGTAAATAGCATAATAGTAAATGAAACAGATTGCCATACTCGGTTCTACCGGTTCCATCGGTACACAAGCGTTGCAGGTCATCGAAGAACATCCCGACCAGTACGAAGCATACGTATTGACCGCCAATAACCGCGTAGAGGAACTCATAGCCCAGGCACGCAGATTCAAGCCTGAGGCAGTGGTAATAGCCAACGAATCGAAATACACGCAACTGAAAGAAGCGCTTGCCGACCTACCTATCAAGGTATATGCCGGCGCAGATGCCCTCTGCCAGATTGTGACCGAAAATCCCATTGATATGGTATTGACCGCCATGGTGGGATATGCAGGGCTGAAGCCCACCATGAATGCCATCCGAGCCCGTAAGCCGATAGCCCTTGCCAACAAAGAGACGCTGGTGGTGGCGGGAGAGCTCATCAATGACCTGGCACGTTTCAGCGGTGTCCCCATCCTACCCGTCGACTCCGAGCACTCCGCCGTTTTCCAGTGCCTGGCCGGTGAGATAGGCAACCAAATAGAAAAAGTGATATTGACTGCCTCCGGAGGTCCGTTCCGCACCTGCACTATGGAGCAACTAACAACCGTCACCAAAGCGCAAGCACTGAAACACCCCAACTGGGACATGGGCGCCAAAATCACGATAGACTCTGCTTCCATGATGAACAAAGGGTTCGAGGTAATCGAAGCCAAATGGCTGTTCAGTGTACGTCCCGACCAGATAGAAGTCGTGGTACACCCGCAATCCGTCATCCACTCCATGGTACAGTTTGAGGACGGTGCCGTGAAAGCACAACTGGGAATGCCGGACATGCGCCTGCCCATCCAATATGCCTTCTCCTATCCCGACCGGTTGAAAGCCTCTTTCCCGCGCCTGGACTTCAAGCTGTGCACGGAACTGACGTTCGAGCAACCGGACACCACCCGTTTCCGTAACCTCGCCCTGGCCTACGAAGCGCTACATCGTGCAGGCAATATGCCTTGCATTGTCAATGCCGCCAATGAAGTGGTGGTAGCCGCCTTCCTGCAGGACAAAATTTCGTTCCTTGGCATGAGTGAAGTAATAGAAAAGACCATGTCGCGCGTATCCTACTTACAGAAGCCCACCTATGAAGACTATGTGGCTACGGATGCCGAAGCCCGACGGATAGCAGAAGAGCTGATTTGATAGATACACCGGAATGAAAAGAATTATAAAAAACATCTACTCATTTGATACGTTAAATAAGAAAACGTACCTTTGCGAAAATTATAAAAATCGTAAAACAGCAAATAATTAGATGGAAACATTCTTGATTCGTGCCCTGCAACTCATTATGAGCCTCTCGTTGCTCGTTATTGTTCATGAGGGGGGGCACTTCCTTTTTGCGCGTCTGTTCAAGACGCGGGTAGAAAAGTTCTGCTTATTCTTTGACCCTTGGTTCACATTATTCAAGTTCAAGCCCAAACACAGTGACACGGAATATGGTATCGGGTGGCTACCCTTAGGTGGTTATGTAAAAATAGCAGGTATGATAGACGAATCTATGGATACCGAACAGATGAAGCAACCCATGCAGCCATGGGAGTTCCGTGCCAAGCCGGCATGGCAGCGCCTGCTAATTATGGTAGGCGGTGTATTGTTCAACTTCCTGCTCGCATTGTTCATCTATTCCATGATACTTTTTACTTGGGGCGACGAATATATACCAGTACAAAAAGCCCCATTGGGTATGGATTTTAACGAAACAGCCAAAGCCATAGGCTTCCGCGACGGCGATATCCTAATATCTGCCGACGGGGTACCATTCGAACGCTATGACGGCGACCTGCTGACCAGTATTGTCGATGCCCGCCAGGTAAGCGTATTGCGTGACGGGGAAGCTGCTTCAGTCTACATCCCCGAAGACATGATGAACCGCTTGCTGGCAGACAGCGTGCGTTTCGCCAGTTTCCGTTTCCCTTATGTAGTCGACAGCCTGATTGTAGGATACCCTGCCGCTTCCGCCGGTCTGCAAGTAGGTGACAGCATCACCCACTTGGATGGAAAGTCAATAGCCTACTACGACTTCAAAGAAGAGATGCTGAAGCGCAAGAAAGCCAATGCATCCCATGAGGTAACCTTGACATACGTCCGTAACGGTGTGACAGACACCTTGAGCATGATGACCAATGCCGACTATGAAATAGGCGTAGCAGCACGTACGGCAACCGACAAACTGCTGCCCGTTGTCCGCAAGGAATACAGTTTCCTTTCCTCTTTCCCTGCCGGCGTATCTTTGGGGGTAAAGACTCTGAAAGGCTACGTAGGCCAGATGAAATATCTCTTCTCCAAGGAAGGAGCCAAGCAACTCGGAGGTTTCGGAACCATCGGCAGTATTTTCCCCGCCACGTGGGACTGGCACCAGTTCTGGTACATGACGGCATTCCTCTCCATCATCCTTGCCTTTATGAATATTCTGCCCATCCCTGCACTGGACGGCGGACACGTGTTATTCCTCATTTACGAAATCATTGCACGCCGCAAGCCCAGCGACAAGTTTATGGAACGTGCGCAGATGGTGGGCATGTTCCTCTTGTTCGGTTTGCTGATTTGGGCAAACTTCAATGATATACTGAGGTATTTCTTTTAAAGAACAAGACATATAAAAAACGCATCATCCATTCGCGGTAGAACGGATGATGCGTTTGCATCAAACAGATGATGTATTCGGGGCAAGCAGACGATGCGTTTGAACCAAACACATCATCTGTTTTTTCTGTGTCTTATACCAAATGGCCAATCCACTCTTCGCGGTCGCCTGGAAGCAAGTCTATTACCGGAACTTCAACCATTGTATAGCAACCCGGCTGCTGACGCATAGCGGCACGCGCCACACATACCAGCACTTGTGCCGTGAGGGCAGGATTGTTGATACGCATGTTGAACTCAAATAGCTGGTTCTGCGTCTTGCCGGACACACCTTTACGGGTCAGGTTTACCCCATGACCCATATCGAGCAGTGCATCCACACTCGGAACCAATTTTACATGTGTTTCGTCATTCACAAAGTACGGGTCGGCTTTGATGGCTGCAGTCACCTTGTCAAATTCGTAGCCATCCTTCAACTCGATGTACACCATACGACGGTGAATGCCGGTTCCTGTAGGA
The DNA here is from genome assembly GCF_003603515.1 of Bacteroides sp. AM32-11AC. Taxonomy (NCBI): domain Bacteria; kingdom Pseudomonadati; phylum Bacteroidota; class Bacteroidia; order Bacteroidales; family Bacteroidaceae; genus Bacteroides; species Bacteroides sp. AM32-11AC. The sequence goes on from NZ_QTNH01000005.1 coordinate 62,359, forward strand.
ATAGTCATGGAAAGGGCGGCTTTCACACCTTCGATGGCCTTTACAGCCACGGTATGTCCCATGCTCATGCCCGGACCAAAATTAGTATAGGTAATGCCTTTCGGAGCAATGGCTTCCAGCATGGTGCGGACAATGGAGTCACTACCCGGGTCCCAGCCGGCAGAAATGATGGATACCGTATTATGCTTTTTAGCCTCTGCATCCAGTGTGCGGCGCAAGGCAGTGATACCCGTATGGATATCGAAACTGTCCACAGTATGAATGCCTAAAGCAAGGATCTCCTTTGCATACTCTTCCACTTTGCGGGTAGGCGTACAAAGGATAGCAACATCCACGCCTTTCAGTTCCTTGATATTCTTCACAACGGGATATGCACTCAGTTCCGCAGGACAGTTTTCAGCTCCGGCACGGCGTACTACACCGGCAATTTCGAAATCGGGAGCTGCTTGCAGGGCTTCGAGCACATAATGCCCGATATTACCATAGCCAACGATGGCTGCTCTTACTTTTTTCATTCTTTTTATGAATTTATTTATCAGTTTTCTACTTTATCGGCGCAAAAGTAAGCATTTTAATTTATTATATCGGCAGAACTCCCTGCTGTTTCACACAGTTTTTCTTTTTTTAGTGAGTGAAAGTCCAATAATAATTCATACATTCGCAGATGATATGTACGCAAGGCACATTTGGGGCCAACAAGCAAAAGAATTATGATAGAATACATCAGAGGCGGAATTGCCGAACTAAGTCCGGCAACCGCAATAATAGACTGCAACGGACTGGGATACGGCGTCAATATTTCATTGAATACGTATGCCGCCATCCAGGGCAAGAAAGAATGCAAACTATATATATACGAAGCTATCCGTGAAGACGCCTATGTCCTCTACGGGTTCGCTGACAAGCAGGAACGCGAACTATTCCTGTTGCTCATCTCCGTTTCAGGCATCGGCGGAAATACAGCTCGCATGATTCTCTCGGCACTCTCGCCATCCGAACTGATAAATGTCATCAGCACGGAAAACGCCACTCTACTGAAAACAGTCAAGGGTATCGGGCTGAAAACAGCCCAACGGATAATTGTGGATTTAAAAGACAAAATCAAGACCGGCAGCGTTGTAGCCGGCAACGCAGGGACCATAGGTACACTGGTATCGGCAGCCAACGCACAAGTACAAGAAGAAGCCGTAGCCGCCCTTACCATGCTGGGCTTTGCACAAGCCCCCTCACAAAAAGTAGTGCTTGCCATTTTGAAGGAAGAACCAAGCGCACCGGTGGAACAAGTCATCAAATTGGCATTAAAAAGACTATAATATTTATCTAAAACAAACAAATCATGACAACAATCAACATGCAATATTGGTTGGGGGCCAATGAACGCACCCACGTACTGCCAACGGACAAATGGTACCTCGACTTTGCCACAAGCATCCTGCCCCTCGTCAAGACCTCTCCCTTGTTCAACAAGGAAGACCTGCGTACCCAAATTGACGCAGCCATCTCCCTCGGCATGTACTTTCAAGATGCCATTGCCCAAAGCGGAGGCTGGAAACTTTTCTCCGAAGCCTTTCAAGGAGTATACGGAACTTACCTGCCGTTCTATCCACTGGGTGACGATTATACGCCCGATGAAATAAATCAGGAAGACATTGCATTCGTACTGTGGACATTGAAATCACAATTCAGTATTTTTGACAAGGAATACACCTTGTTCAGTCCTTATGACAAAGACCTGCTTGCATTAAGCCAAAGCGCCTATGAACTGATGGATGCACGTTTCGAAGAAGCTCCCATCAGCGAGGGAGAATCTTCCTTTCTTTGGGTAATGGGACTTGATTTACTGGATATGCCCATTACTCCGCTGCCGGAAGTCACTCCGGAAACCAAACTGAGTAAAGATGCCGCCCGCTGTCTGGAATACAGCCAGGGGAAACCGCTGCTATACTTCACCGATTACAAGGAGCTTTGCACTTTCTTTGTCGATGTCTTGGGATGGGAAAACAAACGGTCCGCACTATTGCCCGACCTGGAATACCAAAAAGAGTTCGTGATTTATGCCAACGCCAAAGGTATGCTCGTAGCCCACAACGTGGCCGCCTATTTCTGTGAAGAACATAACCCGATGTACGATGCCAAACGCGCTGCTGCAGAGGGTTACAAGATGTTCTGCCAACCCGGAGAGTGTCCGTTCGACCTGCTGAAATACGGAATGACCAAAGGAATTCTACCCGATGTGGAACTTCCCTTCCTGAAAGGAAAAGAAACACTGCATCAATATTGGGACTTTATAGCCCGCTACTACTTATGTGAATATTATGAAGGCGAGTAACCATTCCGGCATAAAGCCCAAACGGAGCAACAAGGCCAAGCCAACCGGAAAACGGATTGGTAAATCCAAACCTTCGAAAGCGAATAATCAGCTTAACAGAAGGGTGAAATAATGGAAAATGGATAATGGAAAAATAAACAGTGCAGCGTATTTATTGAAACCGCATGGCAATTTTCCATTATCCATTATCAATTTTCAAAGTTCCACAATCTCTTCCTTACACAACGTCAGTTTCTCCACTCCTTCCGCTGTTACAACCCAAGAGTTTTCGATACCGACGGGACCAATGCCCGGCAAAACAATCTTCGGTTCCAAAGCAAAGACCATGCCCGGTTCCAGCTCCTGCTTCATGCGTGGAGCCAGCACCGGCATTTCATTGATTTCCAGTCCGATGCCATGACCGATAAACTTGGCTTTTTGAGTGGCTCCCATAAAGTTGTCGGCAAAGCCCGCTTTGGTGACAATATCGATAGCGAGATTGTAAAGGTCCTCACAAACAGCACCTGGTTTCGCTTTTTCTACAACAGCCTCTTGTATGTCCAGGCAAACCTGATGGGCAACATATGCCTTTTCCGGCAGCTTTCCGATAGAGAATACACGGCTCATGTCTCCCATATAGCCATAGAAGTTACCCCCCATATCGACCATAAAGCTCTGGCCGGGCTGCAACAGTGCACCGTTCACACTGATAGGCAGTGACGGATCAAGTCCCTCGCCTCCCAGAGCAAAATCATAGGGGGCAGGCGCAGTAGCATTATCTCCTGCCAGCAGACTTCCCATAAAAATCTCCATACTTTGTCCGAAGGTACGGAAAATACCCAGACAACCTTCCAAACGCATCAGGCGCTCTATTTCGATGGATAACTGGCGGTCTGTCATTCCTGGTCTATAAACCGAGGGTATTTGTTCGTAAGCTTTAGCATGTGCAATGCCGGAACGGCGGAACATCTCAATCTCTATTTCAGTCTTGACACTTCGGGCCTTCCGGATAAGTGCCGTACCACAAGGAAGCACCTCCGTTTCAGGGAAACACGCAGCCAAACGGTTATATTCCGTAAAAGACAACTCATCCCCCTCCAGCATCAACCTCGCAGGTATGGGCAAACCACATTCCTTTAGTAAGTCAGGCAGTTGTTCCGGTTTACGGATAGGATGAATATGTTCCCCTTCAATATTGTTGGGACGTTTGATGAATAAACGAGCGGGAGCATTCAACGGCAGATACAAGTAACCGCTGACGACACGTCCGTACGTATAGATTAAATTTACATTGCAAGCGATAAGAGCGGCATCAATCTCTTGTTGAGCCATGAGAGAGCGTATTTTATCACGTCTCAGTTTCAATTCAGGTAGTAACATCTCTTTGTCATTTATGGTTTCTCGGATACAAAGATACAACTTTTTTAATTGAGAATAAAAAAGTACTGCCCCATACCTTCACAGGCGTAGGGCAGCACAAACCACAAATACAAATACAACTAAACAAAGTTTCTCTCTTAGATAATTCCCTGACCCATCATGGCATGAGCCACCTTCATGAAGCCGGCGATATTCGCTCCCTTCACGTAGTTGATGTAGCCATCAGGTTCTGTCCCATATTTTACGCATTGAGCATGAATTCCGTGCATGATGGCGTGGAGTTTTTCATCCACTTCGGCTGCACTCCAGCTGAGGTGCATGGCGTTCTGCGACATTTCCAGTCCGCTGGTAGCCACACCACCTGCATTGACAGCCTTACCCGGTGCATACATAATCTTATTTTCAATAAAAAGGTCGATAGCTTCGGGCGTACATCCCATATTGGAGATTTCGCCTACACATGTCACCTTGTTGTCAATGAGGTGTTGTGCATCTTCGCCGTTCAGCTCGTTCTGGGTAGCGCAAGGCAGAGCGATGTCCGCTTTCACTTCCCACGGGCGTTTGCCTGCTACGAAAGTAGAGCCGGGGAATTCGTCGGCATACGGTGCTACGATATCGTTGCCCGATGACCGGAGTTCCAGCATATAATCTATCTTTTCGCCACTGATACCGTTCGGGTCGTAGATGTAACCGTCGGGACCGGAGATGGTAACCACCTTGGCACCCAATTCGGTAGCCTTGGTAGCAGCACCCCAAGCCACATTTCCAAAACCGGAGATAGCCACGGTCTTGCCCTTGATGTCAATGCCTTTTGTTTGTAACATTTGGTTTACGAAATACAAGCCGCCGAATCCTGTTGCTTCGGGACGAATCAGCGAACCGCCAAATTCCAATCCTTTACCGGTAAATGTGCCCGTAAATTCGCGAGTCAACTTCTTATACATACCGAACATATAGCCCACTTCGCGACCGCCTACACCGATATCACCGGCAGGAACATCCATATCCGGACCGAGGTGACGCCACAATTCCAGCATGAAGGCCTGACAGAAACGCATGATTTCAGCATCGCTCTTTCCGCGCGGAGAGAAGTCGGAACCACCCTTACCACCGCCCATAGGCAATGTAGTCAAAGCATTCTTGAAAGTCTGCTCAAATCCCAGGAATTTGAGGATAGAAAGATTTACGGAAGCATGGAAACGAATACCGCCTTTGTACGGGCCAATGGCATTGTTGAACTGCACACGATAGCCGAGGTTCGTCTGAACTTCACCCTTATCATCCACCCACGTTACACGGAAAGTAAAGATACGGTCAGGTTCAACCAGACGTTCTATAATTTTCGCTTTCTCGAACTCAGGATGTTGGTTATAGATATCTTCGATGGAAAGAAGAACTTCCTTTACGGCTTGAAGATACTCAGACTCGCCGGGGTGCTTTGCCTCTAAAGAGGCCATGATACGTTCGATATTCATAATATTACGTTTTAAAGGTTATTACCTTGTTGACTTCACGCTATTCAAACAAAATGTCAATGAATAACACCGCAAATATAAGAAAACTTTTCAAAACAGCTAAATTTTACGGTTATATTTTGATTAAAGAATGATAAAATGTCAAATCCCCGGCATTCTCTATTCATACCTAAATGGTCTATTCTTTTCCTATTCTGTCAACAATTCGCCATAACGGCATAAATATAGAAAAAATTATAATAAAGAAAATAAGAAATGACGAATAATTTACGAAAAAAGACACAATCCTCACGGACTATGCCTTTCCAATTGCTAACTTTAATTCTTAAATGCTTGTATTAAATCCGCAACATAATAATTACTATGTACGGACAAGCTTCATAATTTCTTCAATCCTTTTACCTCTTCTTTTGTTGCTTCTCGAACACTGATAGCCACCCCTCCACTACTTGCCAGAGGTTGACGCAGCACACTCTTTGACGTTACTATGCCACGACGGATGTCATAGCTCTGCGGATTATCTTTCCAGTCTGCATCCCGACCATCTGCATAAACGGTAACAATATATTTCCTTCCTTCGGGTAAGAAAGAGAAAGGAATAGTTGCCGTACGAGGATGTTCGTCGGTAATAGCACCTACATACCACTCTTGTTTTCCTTTGGCTTGACGAGCCACTGTGATATAATCACCCGGTTCGGCTTCCAGATACCAAGAATTGCTCCAATCCACCGCTACATCCTTAATAAATTGAAACGCATCGGGAAAACGGCGATAATTATCCGGCAGGTCTGCTGCCATCTGTAACGGAGAGGGCATCGTTACATATAGAGCCAATTGTTTTACCAATGTAGTACCCGCCTGACCTTTAGGTTTCGAACCATTATAATACGAAAGTTTTGTCTGGAAAATACCAGGAGTGTAATCCATCGGACCACCCTTCAACCGAGTAAACGGCAAGATACAAGTATGATCCGGATCATTGCCCCCCATAGATTCAAACTCACCACCACGGGCAGATTCTTGCGCTACCCAGTTGGGCCAGGTACGGCACAAGCCGGTGGGACGAACAGCCTCGTGACTATCTACCATAATCTTATAATCAGCAGCACGCTTCACCACATGTATATAATGATTGTTCATCCATTGTGAGGAATGATATTCACTACGGGGAATGATTGAGCCCACATATCCGGTCTTTACAGAATTATAGCCATTATCTACCATAAATTGAAAGGCTACATCCAGCTGCCGCTCATAGTCGGCAGCATTAGCAGCCGTCTCATGATGCATGATAATCTTTACTCCCTTTGATTTGGCATAGGCATGTAGTACCGCAACATCAAAGTCCGGATAAGGTTTGTCAAAAAGGAACTGACGATCCTTACGATAGGATGCCCAATCTTCCCAACCTTCATTCCAGCCCTCAACCAATACCGCATCAATACCATTCTCCGCCGCAAAGTCTATGTACTCTTTCACATGTTCAGTATTGGCCGGATGATGTCCATTAGGAGTTAACTTTGAATAGTCGGTTATGCCGGGTTTAGCCTTATAATAGTCGCTATATGCCCATGTACCTCCTCCACCAGTAAACATCTCCCACCAGACACCGATAAATTTCTGTGGCTTAATCCAAGAAGTATCTTCCAGCTTACAAGGTTCATTCAGATTAAGAATCAACTGAGAAGCAAGGATGCTACGTGCATCGTCACTAACCATAATTGTACGCCACGGGGTATGCAACGGTAATTGCAGATATCCTTTCTTTCCTAATTTATCGGGAGTAAGATGAGCAGAGAAGTTAAACTCTTTATCATCCACATTCAGCAACATGGCAGAATAATCTACCAAGGCAGCTTCATGAATATTGATATAAAGTCCTTCGGTAGTCTTTATCATAAGGGGTGTTTGTACTGTGAATGAAGTCGCTTTAGCTTCATATCCTTTTTTACGTAGATTACGTTCCATAGCTTCGCGCACTTCGGAAATGGCCGCAGTAGTATAGGCAAACTCATTCGTATCATAATCACCGGGAATGCAATAGAGTGTATGATTACCGGTCAGATTGAATTCCGTCAGTTCGTCTTTTACCGTCAGATAATTCATGGTTTTCTGCTCCGGCAACTCATAACGGAATCCGAGTCCATCGTCAAACAATCGAAAACGTACAATCATCATACGGTCGTGCTTTGCCGGTTGTGAGAGAGTGACAGTAAGTTCATTGTAATGGTTACGGACTTTTTCATACTCTCCCCATACAGGCATCCAAGTTTCATCAAAAGTAGAATTTGTTGCATCAAGAATCCGGAAGCCATTTGACAAATCCGCTTCTTCCATAAGTATTCCCAAGGCAGAAGGTTCTACAACCGGCTCTCCTTTGTAATATAAGCTATAGACCGGCCCCCCCTCGGAATCAAGCACAACATTGAGTTTCAGATTCCCATTGGGAGATGACAATTCGTGTGCCATCGCCACACAAGCAATTCCCAGAAATACAACTGTTAATAATACATGTTTCATATACATCCGTTATTGTTGATATATAAAATATTGATAAGGTTCCATCGTCATTACTGTAGGCAACTCCACATCCACACCGGCAATCACATCGGTCATGGTCTTGCCAGCATGCTCCATAGGTACTTTCACTTGTACAGACTCATTGGCAGTATTCACCATGACCAACATGCCATGACTGCCTGCTGCCCGATAAAATGAAGCGACATCTCCGGTAGTATAAACTTCCAGTTCACCACCACGTACACTGCTCGTAGCTTTATAGGCTCTGATGATTTCTGCCATCTCTTGCGCAAAGACTTCATTGGACTTCAAGTCTATAACTCCGTAATTGAAAAAGTTAAGTGACCGCGGATAGGCTACTTCCTGCGAACTATAAATAAGAGGTATCCCCTCGAGCATAGTCGTCAATACAAAAGCAGACATGGCACCACGCTCACCGCCATAACATTCTATCGGTGAAGCCTCACTTGCCTGGTCATGATTAGTAGAATAGCGTAACCGTAACGTACCCTTCGGCATTCCCTCCAATTCGGAAGTATTCATAGCATAAAGGTCAGTAAGTGAGCATTTACCGGCATAATAGTCTTTCAGTTTACTATGGAAGTTCCAGCCGTAGAGCAGATTGAAACCATTGTTCATTAAAGACGTTTTTCCGCCTTCGGCAAGCATCAGCAAATTATTGTCAAGTGTACGGAGCTCGGCGATTGCTTTCTTCCAGAAAGCATCTGGTACCCCCTCGGCATAATCACAACGGTATCCATCAATACCAATTTCTGTTACCCAATACTTCATGGCATCAATCATGGCTTGCTGCATGGTTTCGTTGTCAAAATTCAAGTCAGCAACATCCGCCCAAGGCTGTTCTTGAGGTTGTACCACATTGCCATTTGCATCCTGTGTATACCAATCCGGATGCTCAGTCACCCAAGCATTGTCCCACGAAGTATGGTTGGCAACCCAGTCAAGAATCACTTTCATTCCTTTGGCATGGGCAGCATCTACCAGTTCTTTCAAGTCTTTTTTTGTTCCGTAACGTGTATTCAGCTTTTTATAATCCTTTATACAATAAGGTGAATTCACACTTTTCAGTACTCCCGGCTCATTTACAGGCATCAGCCAAAGCACGGTAGTTCCCAGGCTTTGAATACGGTCAAGCTCTGCTTTGATGGCAGAGAACGCATTTTCTTCGGCAAAAATGCGGGGATTTGCCTCATAAATCACCATATCCGAAGCCATGTATTCTTCCTGTGGGACGGGAATCGGTTCCATGTCACTCTGACTATCACTACACCCCATACAAGAATGTAGCATCGTAAAGAGCAGTGTCGCAATTATTACTTTTTTCATATTTCTACTTTTTATCTATACTTATACTCATTGGCGGAACTGATATCTGCAAAAGGAGCATCCAAACTCTCCAGTGATGGGCATTGGCAGAAAAGATACTAAGACTTAATACTAAAAATCCCGGAAGCCAATACTAAAAAACAAAAGAGCTAAGAGATAACTTCTTCCCAAGGCTTGGTTTTTCTATCCCAAGACTTGGGATAGAAAACCCAAGCCTTGGGACATATATCCGCAAGATTGAAAAGAGATATCCTATCCCCAATCTCATTCCACCAATAGGTCATTTAACATCTTCATTACTATACAAAACTCATTTCAAGAAATTATTCTGATTAGAAACAAAAGCCGCTTCAGATTCCGGTTCAGAGTCTCCGTCCGGATTGTTAGGGTCAATCTCCTCACCAGCTATGTCCGTAATACGGAAATAATAATCTCGATCAAGCGTCACTGCTGCGAGGTCAAATTGTGAGCCTCCATTGTTATTATTCATTATCAGATTGTAAGTCAATCCCTTATTTGCTTCACCTGTATCGTAATAATTATACGTGACACCTTTTATCTCAACACTACCGGTTGGTAATATTCCTGGCCAACTGCCAAAGAGTTCCGGTATATCATTTCCCCACGCATATATGGTTGTTTCTGCCCATCCGGACTGGTCTTCAATAAAAATGGTATAACCATCATGGATGACCACTGCATCCGGATCTATTTCCGTCCAACCGCTTTCTGTGATTTCCAAATATATGTCACGGTCAAGAGTAAAGTTCTGTGGTCCATCAAATTGTGAACCTACTCCATTATCGTTAAATATCAAATTGTAAACCAATCCCTTATTTGCTTCACCTGTATCGAAGTATTTATAGGTAATTCCTTTTATCTCAACGCTACCAGTAGGTGAAATACCGGGCCAACCTCCAAAAAGTTCCGGCAAATCATTTCCCCACGCATAAAGTGTCAGTGCATCCCAACCTGTATTGTCCATCACGAACACAGCATAACCGTCATGAATCACTTCACTTGGGTCTTCCGGCTCCTCAAAATAAGCATTCCAGCGGGTTACCGTTATATCAGTGCGAGTACCTACCTTAGCCGAAATTTGATGTAAAGCATCCCCATTCTGCAAAGTACGCTCTATACCTTGTGTCTTAGAAACGAAATAAAAGCCATCGGCAAGTGTCTTTCCATTAACAAAATCTTCCGGATAGAGGTATATGCCCCATTTAACATCATTGTTTGCAGCTTTCTCCATCTGCCACTTAAGGTCTCCGGAAGCAGCATCCTGACCTCCATTGAAATCGCCTGCAATATAAATTATTTCATCGGCACCAGTTCCTTGGGGCATAATCACCTCCAGCAAGATAGCATCGCTACGAAGTTCAAATTGCGGCAACTCATGGTCAAACACAATTTCCTCCTTGTCACAACTACTGATGAAAGCTACAAAAAGCAACAAAAGCCATAGCGGATTACATATATATTTTTTCATTGTTACTATTATTATAGGATGATTAATAATTAGGATTCTGTACCAGTCCCGGATTTACCATAAGGGCAGACTGGGGCAAGGGATACCACTCGTATTTGCGGTCACGTTTAGCCGGATAGCTTAAACCGTCGTCCGTGGCACGGCCAAAGAACCACCATTGCCCTTGCGTAAACTTATCGAAACGACGCAAGTCTGTACGACGACGACGCCCCTCTCCCAAGAATTCAAGTCCCCATTCACTCAACATCCAATCCATATCAAAGGATGTAAAACCAGGACCGGGCTGTTCGAGAGCCGATTTATCTGTAAAATAGCGTGTTTTAACTCTATATACCAGCTCTTTAGCACCTTCTGTATCACCTGCACGCATTTTACATTCAGCAAGAGTATAGACCACTTCACTCAAACGGAATTCCACCTCATCGATGTTTTGGAAATCAATGCCTGCACTCTCCGGATAAACCGGATATCTTACCAAACGGACACCTGAATTCGTTTCACCCCAGCGAGGTGACATGACAGTCTCCAGATTACGTCCTAAATTAAGGAATGTACCCACCTGATCCACATAAACCAAATCCTGACCGTCACGGTCGGCATCTGCTTTCAAAGCCGCACCCTTACCATAGTTGGCTTTAATAGCCCCTTTCAAAAAAATGCCTTGATAGTTTCCTGTTGTTTCATTATACACATAGTTCTGCTTACGGATATCTTTATCGTGGAAACGTTCATAAACTGCTCCTAACTTATCACCGTAGTCAGTAAGAAAGCTCTTAGGATTGTCAGTACCACCATACGGCTGTACATTTCCAGAATTATCCCATGAAGGTGCCAAGCATACACAATTCCATCCGCTCTGGCTGTATGTACCTCCAAAGTAATCCCAACAATTGTAAGGCATGAAAGGCATGTTACGCATCCAACCGGTATTGACCTGACCGACTTCCATCGCCAATGCCATTACAACTTCCGGACATTCTACATTGTTTATCGAATAAATATCGCGATAGTCATCGGTAATGCTGTAAGTACCATAATCGCCATTCAGAATTTTTTGGCAAAGAGTGGCACACTCATTATAACTGTTTTGTTTGATAAACACCTCAGAATTCAGCAACAAGCGCATCTTAATCATACGATTGGCAGCTTGGTTCATGCGGTTGCGAGTCTTTCCAGAACCATCTTCTTTCATAAGATCTGTAACTGACTCATCTAATTCCTGACTGATAAAATCGTAGATAATCTTGCACCCCTTATCAAAATCAGTATCTGCAGAACCAGGGATTTCCGCACCCGAAGAAATGTTCAAGGGAAGTGCTCCACCCCAAATCTCAAAGATATTGTAGTATGCCCAAGCACGCAGGGTACGTACTTCGGCAATATAACTATTCAAAGCATCCTCAGTCATGCGTATAGATGCGGGGCTGATTGCCTGCAAATCTGTAATAAGCGTATTGCAAAGCCCAATAGTGGTCCACGCATTCTCCCAAGTTTGGCGAATAATGGTTGATTCTGACGTCCAGGTATGTGAAGACAAAGCAAACTTCAATGCCTCATCCCATCCCCAAAGTCCACCGTTCCAACTGCGCCATGCCACCTGGTCGGCAGAAAACTCCTGCAAATACCAGAAGTATTCCAAATAACTATATGCAGCTTTCGAATAGATGGCTGCCACTGCCCCCTGAACACTCGTCTCATCTTGATAATAAATTCCGGCATCCACACGATCGAACACTTCCTCGTCCAAATTAGTACAAGAGAAAAGTGAACATGACATAATCATCGCCAATAACCAACGACATTTTATATATTTCATATCTTTCATATTTTTAATAATTTGTTTCTCATTTATTTGAAGCGAAGAGTCACACCTAAACTCAATTGAGTTGCTGTAGGATAAGCACTATTACTATCTACTCCCGGCTGGATACCATTCACGTCTATAATTGAAGGGTCATTACCAGAATATCCGGTCAAGGTAAACAGATTCTTGGCAGACAGATATATGCGCATATTATCCAGTAACTTACGGTTCTTAGGAGTAAAATTATATCCCAAGGTTACATTTTCCAGTTTTATGAAGCTACCATCCTCCAGGAAATAGGAAGATATTACTCCACCACCGGTACGGATATTCTTATCTTCCAGATACGCAGAGCGAAGAACATTATCTGTACCACATCCCTGAAGCCCCATACCATATTTACGCATATTGAATACATCAAAACCGAATGTACCGCGGAAGAATACACTCAAATCAAAATTTCTCCAAGTCAGGTTGTTACTCCAAGACAAGAAGTGCTTGGGAGCACCATTGCCAATATAACGTTTATACTTGGCATCAGCCTGAGAAATCGGTATTTGCTCATCTTTATCATTCAAAATAAGCATATTGCCATTTTCGTCAACACCTGCATATTCATAACCGTAGAACTGCCCTATCTCTCCCCCTTCCTGCACACGGAAGAAATATTCGCTGGAACCAGTACCCGGTTTTAAGTAAAGGTCGAGATAAGATGCCTTGTAAATATCGTTAGAAAGTTTGGTCAACTTAGTCTTCCCATAAGAATAATTGATTCCGCTCGTCCACTTCACTGCTGTTTTAGTAAGGATATCACCATCCAAAGATACTTCTATACCGGTATTTTTCGTTGTTCCAACGTTAACCAAAATAGTGGAATAGACAAAAGGCGGTTGAGGTGCCGTGTACGTATAAAGCAAGTCTTTAGAACTACGGTCAAAATACTCCACTGAACCACGTAAACGATTCCATAGAACAAAATCAACACCCAGATTAATCGCAACGCTCTTTTCCCAAGCCAAATCCGGATTAGCATTACTAGAGGGAGCATAGCCCGTTACCCAACGCCCGTCAAAGAGATAACTACCATTGGTATTGTAAGTAGAAAGTGATTTATAAGCATCAAAATCCGAACGACCGGTAATTCCGAAAGAAACACGCGGTTTCAAACTGGTCAACACTTTCCGGGTATTCTTCATAAAGCCCATCTCCATCATTTCCCAAGCCAAAGAAGCTGCTGGGAAGTACCCCCACTTTTGGTTAGCACCAAATTTGGAAGAGCCTTCATAGCGCAACGAAGCCGATGCAAAAAGCATATCCTTCCAATTATAGTTCAACCGACCAAAGAAGCCAATAAGTGTCGATTCAGAGCGACCGCTATATAAACTTGCCAAACCATCCTTCAGATAAGAGCCACTACCCAAATCCCAATATTTCGTATTATCAAAAGAGAAGTCGTTGTTACTACCACCAATCTGTTCCCAGATAGACTTCTCATAAGTATAGCCCACTACAGCCTTAATATTGTGGTCGCCCAAGTTCAGTGCATAATTTCCCAACCACTCCAATCGATTGGTGTACCATTTCTGATACTTCATTTCCGCACGTCCTTTATAACCATTCCAATAGGACTCCGAACCGGCAGACGAAGCATAATATTGTTGCTTCATGTCATTGTAATGCAATGAGTAACTTAATGTTGTATTCAACAAATGCTTTTCTGTCTGCAAAATATTCAGTTTAGCCTCAGCCGTACCCAACAAATACATACGCTGGCCGTTGTTATCTCTCAAAGCAAGCTCCGCAACCGGATTGGTTGCACCCGTAGGAGAAGTAGGCTGATAATACGAACCGTCTGCATTATATACCGGCATTGTAGGATTCATTGTGAGTGCCCTATCGAAGAAACCATCATTTCCCCAGGTTTCATTTACACGACGTGCACTCAACGAACCGTTGAATTGTAAGCGATTCTCCAGTACACGCTGTTCCATAGAAAAACGACCTCCAAATTCTTCACGACCACTCACGATGTCAAGTCCATTGGCACTTTTGTAATTGAAGGAAGCACCATAGAAACCATTCTTTGTGCTACCATCAATAGATATATATTGGTTTGTGTCGTATGCTACATCACGAGTAATCAGTCCATACCAGTCAGTGTCGGCTCCATAGTCTGTACCTCGTCTCGAACGACGGAATTCATCAGCCGACAGAATATCCGGAGAGGGCTTGGCTACATTAAAAGCGATGTAACTGTCATATGTGACTACCGTTTTTCCAGCTTCACCCGAGCCACGTTTCGTTGTAACTAAAATCACACCATTAGCACCTCGCGTTCCGTAAATAGCAGCTGAACCCGCATCTTTCAATACCGTAATAGATTCAATATCCTGTGCAGCGATGTTACGGATATCGCCACCTGCCACACCATCTATGACAATCAAAGGACTATTACTTGCAGAAACAGATGTTGCACCACGTACTTGTAATGAAGAACTGGAGTTAGGATTGGCAGCTGCCTGCGTATTGACATTCAAGCCCGCGACTTTTCCCGATACCATTTCCATCGGGTTATTCATAGCCCCCAAATTAAAATTTTTCTTATCCACTTGTACAATGGAACTGGAAACTTCTTTTTTACTCAATGAACCGTAACCCACTACTACAACTTCTTCCAACACCTGCTGGTCATCATGCAAGACAACATCAATCTTGTTTCTACCGGATACGTTCAGTTCCTGCGTTTGGTAACCTACATAAGAAAAAATAAGTATTGCATCAGGATTGACATTCAATAACACATAGTTACCGTCAATGTCAGTTATCACCCCCGAAGTTGTACCCTTTACCAATACACTTGCACCGATAAGACCTTCACCCGTTGCATCGGTCACCTTTCCTTGTACCTGAAGTTGTTGCGCAACAGCAACACCAGTCATCATAAGAAAACCCAGTAAAAGGATCATGCGCTTTTTAAGGCATCTCTTTAGACTTTTCTTTTTCATCTTATTAGAAATTAGTTAAACAATAAATAGATTGATGCAAATGTATTATCAAAACAAACGCACGATTTGGGCTGAGATAAAAATCTAAAGTCCTGCAACAGGCAATCAACTATAATACAACGTATTACAAAAATGCTATTGCTACTAATTTCTAAATCATTTCTAAACTTTTTAAGGCAGAAGAAAGCCTCAAAAGGAGGATAAAATCAAAAAGAAGTTATTTTCATCACTCGTTCTTCAAAGTCCTCTTTACAAAGAGACTTGTTTTTTAGCTTGGAACGATAAGTATAGATGGTAGTTATGGAATAACGCAAAAATTCTGCAATACGCGCACTGTCTGTAATACCTAAACGAATCAGTGCAAATATGCGCAGTTCGGTAACAAGCAATTCTTCATTTTTAGGATGCAATTGTTCTTCAACTGGCAACAAACGATTAAATTCTTCTACAAAGTTAGGGAATATCTTAAGAAAAGATACATCGAAATTGTGATAGAACTCTTTCAACTCTTGATTTATGAAACGGTCGGACTTCAATGTACGATATAACTCCTCAAGTTTACCGGCAGCAGCCTGCTTGTTCAATATGCGGCGATATTCTTCCATCTTACTTATATAAGAGGAACTTAAACTGAGGAAACGTCCCAAATACTCTTCCTTAATATGATTGGCTTCCGTAAGAGTCTGATTAGTATGCAATAATCGTTCATTAGCCTCATGTTGAGACTTGTTCAGCTTCTTCAATTCACTATTCAATATACTCAATTGGGAATTGGCAGCAACAACTTTTTTACGGGCATAAGACAATTTTTTCATTTGCCATAGCACACACAGTACTGTCAATAGAAGGAAAACAGAAAGGATACATATGCCTGTAATAAACATTCTCTGCCGCTGTTGCTGTATTTCCTTTTCTTGCTGATAAGCACGATCTATGAGCGGAAGCATCTTGGAATTCTGCGAACTACGCAACCGAGTAGTATAATAATTAGCATCTTCCATACTAATCTTGATATAGTGATTAGCACGTTCCAAATCGCCCATTCCATAAAGTAATTCCGCCAATGCGCACAAAGAATAATTTTCTTTCACCACTGCCCTAATATCGGCAATGGCGCTACGAATACGTGCTTCCATTTCTTTTTGCTTGTTCCCTACGACATGATAAGCAAAAGCCAGAATTGAAGTAGCTACTGCATACTCACGCGTATTAGATTTCAACCGGGGAAGGAAATCGTTTAATAAACGTATAGCTTCTTGACTTTTCCCTTGATCGATGAGTTGGGGTGCATGCACCACCGCATATCTATAAGTATCTTTTGGAACAAGGCTGATTATAGAATCCCTATACAAATTTGCCATCCGAAGATTATTGTTCACATAGTTCTGCTCTGTGGTGTACTCTGCCTGATAGAGGTATAAATTTTCAAAACAGACATAATAGTCCACTATATTTTCACCCTCCAACGTGTTACGAGGAAGCGATTTCAGCAATTCCATTGCTTCAACAAAAAGGCCCGAAGTATTTAGGATATGTACTTTATTTAATATAGAACTATTTATCCATTGCCTATTATTTAGTCGTGTGGCAATAAGAATATTTTCATTTATATAATGCAACGCAGAATCACTAATATAAGAATTATATTCGGCAAAAAGACGATTTTGTATCAGATAACGTTCCATGTCAGTAAGCTTCCCTTGATTCAACTCATCCTTTATCAAAGAGATATACCGTTCTTTTTCTTCCTCGTATTGTCTACGCATCACGATAGTCTTATCCAGAACAGACAAAAGGCTATCTATTGCAGATGCATACATACCAAGCGAACATGGCAACAGCATTATTATTAAAATCAAGATACGCATCATAGGTTAACATTGTGACATAACTTCGCAAAGTTACAATTTTCTTCTGTTATGAAAATACGATTTTAGTATTTTCTTTGGCATTATAAGTCGTACATCATAGGGATTATACATCTACCGAAATTCATATTTCCTCTACTTCGGATAGTTTTTAAAGCTTTTATGGCAGTTTTCAAACCTCCTTCTGCCTAATAATGGCTAACATTGCAACCGAAACCAAAGGTTGACATCAACATGAGAAAGACATTATTATTTTTATACCTTTTATCTCTCGGCAGTATTGCCGCATACGGGCAAACCCGCCTGACCCAAGACCCCGAACTGGAACGGCAGCTCCACGAAAGCGGACTGATACATCAACCCCTACCCCTGGATATTGAAAACTCTTTCGAAGCCAACGGCTGGAAAAAGGAAGTACTACAAAGCACTCCCCTCACCCGCTCGGCAGGAACAGAGGGATGGAGTCATTCCGGTGCAGGAAGCATGTCCTTCAGTACGGAAAAGACCGTTTCCGGCAAAGGCAGCATCAAACTGCAATTCCCCACATTCACCGGGAAAAGGGCGACCGGCTCTCCTTCCGACCCAGACTATGCCACCTACGGAAACAACAGTGTTACCTATCATCTGGACGGCGCCAATCTGGAGAAGTACAACCGCATTATATTCTCCATCTACCCCGATTGCGACGGGGCGCGTATTGTCAACATGAACCTCACGTTTCGCAATGCAGATACTCCTGCCAAGAAAGGATATAATCAGCCTTCGGGTTCACACCTCATTAACCTTATTAATAAGGAGTGGAACCAATGCTTCCTCGAAATAGACGAGTATCAGCGCGACAAGGTGATGTCCATCACCTTCAGCACAGCCCTCAAAGGCAAAGACCGGACAACAGGAGATTCAGCTATCTACTACCTGGACAATCTACAACTGCAAACGGTGAAAGCCCCTGAGAAAGTCAGCGGATGGATACCTGCCGATGGAAAAATCTCCTACTCGACAACCGGCTATGCCGCCAACCACCCTAAAACCGCCCTTATCAACACAAACCTCACCATAGATGCCGGTAAACGCTTCCAACTGCTTACCACGGACGGAAAAGTGGCTTACGAAGGAGACATCCGAAAAGAGAAAACCACTCTTGGAGAATTTGGCCTTATTGATTTCACCTCCTTCAATAATCCCGGAGAGTATCAGCTGAAGGTCGGAACATCGCTAACTCCCACCTTTCGGATTGGAGAACGGCTTTGGGAAGATTCACAATGGAAAGTGCTGAATTTCATCTTTTGCCAACGCTGCGGGCATCCAGTTCCCGGCAAGCATGCCTCCTGCCACGCAGACCTGATGTCCCGGCATGACGGACGCAGTATCTCCTACTCCGGTGGATGGCACGATGCGGGCGACTTGTCCCAGCAGACCCTGCAGACGGGAGATGTGGCTTTCGCCCTGCTCGAAGCCTATAATAAACAAAGAAACACCAACCCCACCCTCGCCGCCCGCCTGCGCGAAGAAGCGGAATGGGGAGTGGAGTTTATGCTAAAGAACCGCTATGGAGACGGCTACCGCGCCAGCAGCATGGGATTGCTAATCTGGCAGGATGGTGTATTCAACACACTGGACGACATATCTTCTGTACGCGTGCAGAACATGGCATTCGACAATTTCCTCTATGCCGGATATGAGGCGTATGCCTCCATGACGCTGGACAACGACCCGATGCAGCAGGAATATCTTCTGCGCGTGGCCGAAGAAGATTTCGCTTTCGCCATGGAGAAATTCAAGAAAGACGGTTTCGACCAGTTCGTCCAGCCTTACGAACACAGCTACAATACTTCGAAAAGCCAGTACATGGCTACCATCTCCTGGTCGGCAAGCCAATTATACAAGCTGACCGGAAAGCCTTCTTATGCGGACATCGCCGCCGAATACATCCGCTATACCCTCGACTGCCAGCGTACGGAACCGCTGAAAGACAAAGACGGGACACGCGGATTCTTCTACCGGGACAAATCCCGCAAATCCATCGTACATTACATACACCAGTCGCGCGAGCAGGTCTATATGCAGGCCATGGTGATGCTTTGCGAAACCCAGAAGGAGCACCCCGATTATCCTAAATGGGTGAATTCCATACAACTATATGGAGAGTATCTGAAAGGAATGATGAAGTATACCCATCCCTACGGCATGATTCCAAGCGGTGTTTACCATGCAGAGGAATATAAGGATACCACCAACTTCTACGCCCTCCATCTGTTTCCACCTGCCAATGCCAAGGAACTGTACACGGAACAGATTAAACGAGGAGTACAACTGGACAAAGAGCACTACATGAAACGCTTCCCCGTGTGGTTCAACATTTTCAACGGCAATACCGCCATCCATCTTTCCAACGGAAAGTCCGCCGCCATCTGCGGAAACTTCCTGAAGGACAAGGAACTGCTCAACATCGGTCTGGAACAGTTGTACTGGACCGTAGGCAAGAATCCTTTCGGACAATCCTTGATTTATGGAGAAGGACACAACTATCCGCAACTGAATACCTTCTCTTCGGGAGAAATGACAGGAGAGATGCCCGTCGGTATCCGTACCCTGGGTAACGACGATGTCCCCTATTGGCCGCAAACCAACAATGCCTGTTATAAAGAGGTATGGGTTACCTCGGCAGGCAAATGGCTGTCTCTGACTGCGGAATATTAGATAATGGAGAATTAATAACTTATAAATTACAAATTATGAAACATCTGCTTATTTTATTGTTTACGGCTTGCACCTTGCTGACGTACGCACAAGTCCCCGAAGGTTATCCGGCAAACTATGCCAAAGCTCCTCGCTTCAAGGCCTTGATTTATTACACGCAACATGCGGAAGAAGCACACGTACAATTTGCAGAACAAGCAACCACTTTCTTCAAGAAGCTCAATTACGGTGACGGCTTTGTTCTGGATATTACTACCGATTTTTCAAAATACCCATACGAGAAACTGAAAGAATACAATGTCATTATCATGCTTAACACATCCCCCAACACCAAGGCAGAACGCGATGCTTTTGAGCAATACATGGAAAACGGAGGCGGTTGGGTAGGTTTCCACGCAGCAGCCTACAACGACAAAAACACGCATTGGCCCTGGTTCGTTAAGTTTCTTGGTGGTGGGGTGTTCTATTGCAACAACTGGCCTCCCCAGCCGGTATTGGTCGAAGTCGACAACGAAGAACATCCTGTTACCAAGAATCTGCCTGCATCATTCGTGGCTCCCGCCAGCGAATGGTACCAATGGACTCCCAGCCCCCGCCAGAACAAGGACGTAGAGGTACTCTTGTCCCTATCTCCCAAGAACTATCCACTGGGTATCAAGGATGTAGTGAATTTTGGTGACTTCCCCATCGTATGGTCCAACAAGAATTACAGAATGATTTACCTGAATATGGGGCATGGTGACGAAGAGTTTATCGACGGTACACAGAACCTGCTATTAGTTAATGCTTTCCGCTGGGTAGTGAGCAAAGACAAAAGCGGTGACCCGTTCCTCAAATGAAACAACTCCCATAACAGTAATCAAAAGAATAAAATAGGATAGTATTCTTCAAATCTTCTCCAAAATACAACACTTTTATGCCGAAACAGATACCTTTTCCTTCGAAAGGTATCTGTTTCGGTTGTTTTATATAGATACCCTTGTTGGTCCCGACAAGTTGGAATGATAGTTTCCCATAGTCGAAACCAAGAGTTTTAACCTTTGAAACCAATAGTCTTACTTGTTGAAACTTTCCGTATTTAGTCTTGAAACTAAAAGTTTCATGCTGAGAACTAAGATTATAACTATTTCAACGCCCCACGAAACAAGTATGCATACCATCTTTTACAAAAATTGGAAAGCGTGATGGATAGTTGTAATGTTTTTTATCTATCACGGATATCCATCACACTTTAATTAACTTATAATCAAAAGAATAATCTCTTCGCGTGACAGCATGACAGATGTTTTGCCGAAATAAACTTTGTGAGAGATACCACCACTGCCTACATATAAAAATCCCCAGTATTCCAAAAGGAAATACCGGGGACTCTTCAGAAAGAAAACCAATCTAAACTTATAACCAGCCAGGGTTCTGTGTCAAGCCACCTTTAGCTCTATCCATTTCCGACTGGTCAATCGGGAAGTACCTGAACTTCTCCGTCCAACCTTTATTACCTAAAATCTCTGTTCCTTTATCGAAACGCAGAATGTCAAACCAACGCTGCATTTCATCCATAAACTCATACCCACGCTCTTCAAAAAGAATATCCAACAACTCCTGCTTGCTCTTTCCCGCCAAGTTGATACGATGCTCTTTGTCTTTGAAAGCGCGGTCTCTGACCTGGTCGAACCAACCTTGCGCATCAGCACTGGCAGTTCCGTTGATACGTACATCAAGCTCCACAGCCAGCAGCAAAACATCGGCATAACGGTAAATACGCCAAGAGTTATAATAGTTATCCGTAGGATTCACCGTAGACGTCGTCTCCTTTCTCGGATGAATCTTATAGTGCCCCAGACCCTCGTAATTTTCCTGCTGGTCACTGACTTGGAAAGCACTTCCTGCCGGTAGTTCACCTTTGGCCACCATTTCTGCCACTTTTTTAGCCTCGTCCGCATAGACAATGACTGTTCCCTCACGGCGCGTATCACCTTCCTTAAACATGTTGTAAACAGTACTCGGCATGGTGTTCTGCCCATAACCTTCGCCTAATCCACCCTGCTCGGCACTTCTCGGGTCAACAATGTTACGACCGCCCAAAGAACGTGCAAGCCCAAACCCTTCACCGGAGTTATTGCCGGCATAACATACCTCAAAGATAGATTCCGCACACCATTCTCCGTCTTTCACCCATAAGCTTTGATAATCAGGGTTCAACTGGTATCTTCCACTGGTGATTATTTCTTTCATGTCATTCAATGCCACCTGATATTTAGTCTCATCACGATGGAACAAAATAATTTTAGCACGAAGCAGCTTGGCAGCATCCCGGCAAACGCGTCCCTGCTGTGTAGCACTGCGCTGGGGCAGATACTTAGTCACTTCGTCATCCAAGTCGCCCATCATAAACTCATAAATTTCTTCACGGGTTCCTTTGGCAACGCTATACATTTCACTGGCTGCCAGATAATGTTTGATAAGCGGGAATTGCTCATACCCCATAAACAGATGGTAATAGAAAATGGCACGGTAAAAGCGCGCTTCGGCAGAAATGGAATTGACAAAGTCTGCACTGAGGTTGCATCCGGCCAATTTGTCAATCAACAGATTGGCAGCAATGACTCCATTGAACAAGCCAAAATCCCACTCATTCCACCAAGAACCATATCCCCATGCACCGAAACAAGAAGTCGCGTCATAGGTAAAAGTATCCCATTTCGTCTTGTAAGACCCCTCACCGATACCACCGCCGGTTTCGGACTCATCACCCAGCAAAGAAGAGTAAGACCAAACCTCCGGCATACGGGTCTGCATTTCATTCATCACGGCATACAAGCCCTTCATCATATCGTCTTCCGTCTTATAGAATTCGGTTTCTGACACCTGAGTTCTCGGATTCACTTCCAGAAAATCTGAACAAGCTGTGGTCGACAAAGCCATCGCACCCAAAGCCAATACCTTTAATATCTTATTCATTGTATCTAATTTTTAGGTTAATCAAAATGTAATATTCGCACCGATAGTATAAGTACGTGCTTGCGGATATGTTCCCCCGTCAAATCCATCACGTGTTCCCACTTCAGGATCATAACCGCTGTAGTTGGTAATTGTAAACAGATTTTCGCCCTGTACAAAGAAACGCAGCCCCTTGACGCCGACACGCTGCAACATCTGTCCGGGCAGACTATAGCCAATCTGCAACACTTTCAAACGCATATACGAACCATCTTCCACAAAAAAGTTTGAAACCTGATAGTTATTGTTGTCACCATCTATCACACGTGGCACCCAATTGGAAGTGCCTTCACCATGCCAACGGTTCAGCCAAGATTTGTCGTAGTTACCAAAAGTCACATTGGAACGTCTGTACAGTTTATAAATGTCGTTTCCGATACTTCCCTGGAAGAATGCACTGAAATCAACTCCTTTCCAATCGGCAGAAAGAGTGAATCCATAAGTCCAGTCAGGGTTCGGCTTGCCTATCATGGTACGGTCATCACCATTCAACCCATTTTCACCATCCAAATCTTTAAAACGAATATCTCCAGGCTTGGCATTCGGCTGTATCAGCTGAGTCTTTCCGTTAGAATCTACGTAGGTATAGCTATCTATCTCCTGCTGATTCTGGAAAATACCATCATGCAAGTAACCGTAGAAGAAGCCGTACGGACGCCCGTTCTCTCTCCAACTGACCTGGCCGCCCATACCACCGCCGATATTATTGAGACCGACACGGTCGGGGCCCTGGTCTGTTACGGTATTCTTCACATAAGAAGCATTTCCATTGATACCCAGATTCACTTCACCCACCTTAAAGCGATAGGACGCTTCGAACTCGATACCTTCGTTCTTCACTGTACCCGAATTGACCGTCATACTGCCATAACTGGTATAAAGAGGAATCGGCATGGAAAGCAGCATGTCCTTCGTCTTCTTCACGAAATAGTCGGCAGAGAATGTCAATGCACTGTTGAAGAAACGCAAGTCAATACCCAAGTCGGTCTGTTCGGAGGTCTCCCATTTCAAATCGGCATTGGCATAGCCACTGGGCAGCATGCCCGTATATACCTTTCCATTTATGACTGCATTCTTACCCTGACTCATCATACTTGTATAGGCAAAGGAGCCAATACGTTCGTTACCATTCTGTCCCCAGCTTAGACGTATCTTGGCAAAATCCAACCAGGAAGGTCTGTTCTCCATGAACTTCTCACGAGTCAACACCCAACCCAAAGAAACCGAAGGGAATGTAGCATATTGGTGCTCGCGACTGAAGTTTGACGAACCGTCCCGTCTCACTACCGCTTCGAACAAATACTTTTCATCATAATTATAATTGATACGTCCGAATATGGATGCAATGCGGTGATCTTCCGCCCCACCCCATACTTTGGACTGTTCTTCGGGCGCTGTGGCCGTGTCTATATATCCCTTGTCTATATCCACCACCAGCAGATTATAATCTTCCGCTTCCAAATTGGAGTAATGGTAGGAAGACATACTTGTACCGAACAGTGCACCTATATTATGACGGCCGAAAGACTTTGTATACGACAGTACATTTTCCCACTGCCAATAGGAAGACTCCCTTTTCTTATCCTCTACCTTGGAAGTGGCATTCTTACTGGTAGCATTCAGCTCGTAGACTGGAGTTACATTCTTAATGGAATTGAACACCCATTCCGCACCATAGGTAGTCTTGAACTTCAAACCCGGTAACAAGTCCACATCAAGGTTAAAGTTCGCACCGAAATTCTGAGGCATAGTCCTCTGGTTATGACTGACCTGCATGGCTGCCAGCGGATTGGTTATTTCACGCATCTCGATGATATTGTATGCCAGGCCGTTGGGAGCAATGACATGATTTGGATAAGTTACGGCATATTGCTCCAGTATAGCAGGGTCGGTCTGATAAACCGGCTCGGTAGGAGGCAACATATTCATGGAAGTAATCAAGCCTGCTGCTTCACTATTGCCAATAGTATTACCAGTCTGGATTGACTTGGAATAGCTTGCAATTGCACCAAAACTAATCTTATTCAACCAATTTCGTGATTTCGTGTCCAGTAATACATTATTGTAATTCAAGCGTACATTGTAGCGTTCATAATCAGCATGTCCTTTAGCATAAATACCTTCTTGCTTTACATAACCGAAAGAAGCATAATAGGTAGAGTTGTCCGTACCGCCACTCAACGAAACCTTGTGGTTCATAATAGGAGCATTCTTGTTCTGCAGTTCCTTTTGCCAGTCGGTATTGACGCTGGAAACAGTCGGGAAATAAGGGTCCTTACCTGCATTGGCAGCCATTTCATTCATCAACATCTGATAATCCGCACTACCCAGCAAATCCACCTTCTTGGAAGGATTCTGAATACCATACGTAAATTCATAGTTCAAAGTAGCCTTTCCTTTAGTACCCTTCTTCGTAGTAATCAGTACAACACCATTAGCACCACGGGCTCCGTAAATAGCGGCGGAAGCTGCGTCTTTCAACACTTCAATAGACTCAATATCAGAAGGATTCAAATGACTGATACCACTTTCAGACGGCATGCCGTCTACTATATAAAGCGGATCGGAGTTGTTGACCGTACCGGTACCCCGAATACGAATCTTTGATTCCGCACCGGGCTGACCTGAATTAGAGATAATCTGTACACCGGAAACTTTACCTTTCAAGGCATTCTGAATATTTGTAGGATTACCTTTATCCAACTCTTCACTGGTAACACGGCTCACAGCAGACGAAAGTACACTCTTCTTTTGTACACCATAGCCTACTACAACTACCTCGTCCAGCAACTCAGAAGAATCAGTAAAACGGACTTTCAGATTTGTATCTGCAGCAGTCAGTTTATACTCAATAGGCTCATAACCAATAAAAGTGAAGACCAACACATCACCCACAGAAGCTTTCAGACTGAAATTCCCATCAATGTCCGTCACAGTACCCACAGCCGGATTACTTTTCATACTGACATTAGCACCCGGAACCGTTTCTCCGGAAGGGTCATAAACGACACCCTGCACATTAATTTGTTGTGCGAAGAGCTGCAAAGTGCAACTGAGAATGCAAAGCAGCAAAAGGACTCTTTTTCTTTTCATGATAATAGTATTAGTTTATAAAATAGGAAGTTATTCATATTGTATTGATACAAATTCCAATACTTCGATAAGCGAAATTACGTACTAAACAAGAAATGGAAGTTGAATATTTCTCATAAGGAGTTCATTTACTAACACATCCATAAAAAACGTTTTATTTTAAACTTAAAGTGATAAAGTTTAAACCCATAAAAAAACGGATACGTTTCTGTACGTACCCGTTTTCTTCCAAATCCATTGATTATAAAAAGTATTACCTTTCTAAAGTCCAGTTAATGGCATTTCTGAACATGGTCGTAAACCCTTCCGTTTCGTACAACTTACTACTATGCCCTATCTGGAAATAAACATTGCGTGCCTTTTTGCTTTCATTGACCCAAACCACCGGATGATCGCCCATCTTGATGTCCGATGCAGGCGTGTAGCTCGATTCGTCTACATTGGCTAATACATGTACATTAGGGCGCGGACTCTTGTCATAAGTATACCACTCGTCATCGGGCACCACGAAAGAGGCCGGAACATCCTTCATTACCGGATGCTGTTTATCTTCCACAATCAGCGTACCGTCGGCCAGCGGAGCTATGTAGTTCTTGAAACGTACACCACCCATGAAATCAGAGAACCATTGCCACATGGGATAACCGTCAAACTCGCCCAGCAAAGTAGCATGATGGAAACCTATCCAGCCGCCACGGCCTTCTTCTATATACTTGACGAACGCATCTTCCGCTTCCTTCGGCCAAGTATAAGGCGGGAAATCCAATTGAATAACCAGGCTGAACTGCGACAAGTAAGCCTCCGTTATGTTCCTGGCATTGTTTATCTCGGTAATACTGAAATTCCCCTTTACACCTTCGGCCGCCAACCACCTCAAACCGGCATCCGTAAATCCTCCGTGCTGTCCGCCACGTTCCGTCAACACCAGTACCTTCGCCTTGTGCGGCTTGCCCAATAGGTTTTCTGCTACCGTACGGCGCAAATCACCCTGCTCATTGTCTCCGCTATAATCCCAATACATGCCTCCCAGCAAATCTTTATCCAGAATATACTGACACTTGATGGCAAGTGAACGGGGATTCTCAAAACCAAATACCAACGTATCATTCTTATCGGCCAGATAAGGCACTTGAGCCACCTCATCCCACTTTTCAGTATATTGGGTATCCGTATTCCCTACCTTATTATAGTCTTGGAAGCTGGGATAACCGTCACCTCCACGACCATAGAAGGGCATACCCATCACCAGCTTGGAAGGCGGTACGCCCGCTTTCAAGTGTGCAGTAACGGCACCGTCCGAAGTAATGTCACCGCTATGTCCTGACGGATAAAGCGCCGAATGGTGCTTGGGAGCAGAAGCCATGTCATAAGCCATGATATTCACAAAATCGACGGAAGGCAAGATAGCCTTGAAGTCAATGTAACGGGCAGAAGCTACGGTGGCAAGTGTCAGTTCCTTTTCATTGCCGATGGCAGCTCTGATATCCTGCATCAGAAGTGTAAAATTCTCCGTATCGTCCGGTGACGAGGATATATTTGCCATAGAGCTGGTGGGATATTCCCAATCGATGTCAATGCCATCCAAAGCGAACTCCTTCACCACACGGTCACAGTCCGCGGCAAAAGCACGGCGATATTCATCATTGGCAGCCATCTCACTGAAACGTCCGCTTCCCCAGCCGCCGATGGAAAGCAGCACTTTCAGCTCCGGCTTCTGTTTCCTCAAATCAACAATCTGTCTCAAACGTTCCTCATTATCAATCTTGACACCGTTAAAGCTCTCGTTTACATGACCGAACGCATAGTTGATATGCGTCATGTACTGCGGGTCGGGCATCACCTCACTCCACGAAGTGACATAAGCAACCACAACCTTTGAATCGCGAGAAGCCGCAACGACCTCTTCTCCCGACTTAACGCTACCGCATGAAACCAATACGCCCAAAGCGGCAGCCATCATCATTCTAATTTTTTTCATAAGTACTATCTTTAATTACAAATTATCGCAGGTCTGACGGACCCGTGAACCTATCAATGCATAATACAGCATAAACGCTTCTCCAAAAAGAACGATGAACCATGACCATCTCCAGCCTCCAAGAACATCGGCAAGCACTCCTTGCAACAAGGGCAATATGGCACCGCCTACCACTCCAATCATGAACACACCGGAAGCCACCGAAGTGTATTTTCCCAAATGGGCAACGGACAAGGTAAAGATAGCTCCCCACATGATGGAATGGAACAGACCTACTGCCGTGAGCAGCCACGGATTATTCAGAAGAATGGCCAGTAGGGCGAGTAGTCCTGCCGATACCGTAGTAACCGTCAACTGCACGCGGGGAGAAATTCTGCTCAGGCTGCTCCCCACCAAGCGGCCCACAAGCATACCACCCCAATAGAGCGTAGCCATCAGTGCCGGAGAAGCATAATCCATCTCGATGGCGTACAGATTGATATTGGCCCCGATACAGACTTCCACTCCTACATAAAAGAAGATAGCTACCACGCCCAATGTCAGATGACGGAAGGACCATACACTTTTTTCCAGCTTTTCTCCCTTCTCTACCCTGGTTCCTTGGATATCGGGCAAAGACAATTTCATCA
This sequence comes from Bacteroides sp. AM32-11AC, assembly GCF_003603515.1. Lineage (NCBI taxonomy): Bacteria > Pseudomonadati > Bacteroidota > Bacteroidia > Bacteroidales > Bacteroidaceae > Bacteroides > Bacteroides sp. AM32-11AC. Next base: position 90,952 of record NZ_QTNH01000005.1, read on the forward strand.
ACAACAATACAATCAAAGAAATAACAGCCATCAATGCCAGGAACGGAACCATCAGCTGGTCAATCTGAATGTCCTCCATAGACAGACCGCCGAACACGACACCGGTCACGAAATAAGGAGCAAGCGTAGTTCCCACAGAATTGGCGGAACCACCTATAGCCAAACGCTGAACGGACTGGGTACCCTTGACATGGCAAGCCGTCAGATAAGGATTTATAACCACTTGCAGAATGGTGGCCGAAGCCCCTACCACGAAAGAACCCAGTAAGAAAATCAAGAACCCTCCAGGGATAACATTATTTCCTGCATGCCAATTCGCTTCAGGAAAGTGTACTGTGAAATAGGAAGAGGCAAAGAACAAACCAAGCCCCACAATCATCACCAGCAATCCACGCATCAATGTTCCTTTATATCCGTATTTGCTAATCCACGACGAGCCTACCCCTCCACAAACCGGATAAGCAAGGAACCAGGAGAAAGTAATCAAAGTAGCAAAAGTATTTTTCAACCCGCCCACTTCCGAAAGAAAAGTTTCTTTCAGAGGACCCTGAAACTGAGTATTGGCAGTCGTAAGGAAACCTACAATAAAGAACAAGAACACCATCGTGATGAATGGCCCCATATAATTTATTTGTTTTTCTTGTTGTGTCATAGTATTTTGATTATTAATTCAAATAATTAGTTATCAGCCGCCTGCAAGGCGACTTAGCAGTTAAGCATGCTTGCCGCCGCCTCATCCAGCAGAAATTCACAGTTGGGATGAAGCTGAAGGATGGAAGCAGGAACATCTGTTGTCACAGGCCCTTCAAGCATCCGCTTGACAATATCCGCTTTATTAGTCCCTTTGGCAACCAGTACAATCCGGCGTGCCTGCATAATGTTCTTTATTCCCAAAGTAGCCCCTCCCAACTCTTTATCGGGAGGAGTACCCGTTTCTCTACGGATGCGTTCTTCCAGTTCCACATTCATCCGGGTCACCCATGCTTCACCGCCAAAGGGAGATTCCGGCTGGTTGAATCCCAGGTGTCCGTTCTCACCCAACCCTAAAATCAGCAAATCAATACCGCCACGGTTCGCAATTTCCTGCTGGAAATCCCTGCATGACTGTTCAAAATCACCAGAAATGGTAGGCAGCATCAAAAAATTCTCTTCCTTGATGCCCAATGTATCCATCAACTCCGTTTTCAGCATCGTGTAGCATGCTCCGGCATATTCGCGCGGCACATTCGTTACCTCATCCAATCCGAAGAAAGTAACGGTATCCACCTTAAACGGATATTTAGTATAGATTTCTCCCACCAACCGATGAAGATTGCCGGTAGTACGTCCCGTCGAAAGTCCTATCACACTCTCCGGTTCATTCAACATCTGCCCGATGATGCGCCATGCAGCCGTGCAGTCAAACTCCTTTTCATTCTTTGTTATTGTTATTTTCATATTCTTAATCATTAATTCCTAATCACATATTCATCGCCACCGCACCGGCCCCCAGAAGCCCGATAAATCCGGGATTCAGTTTCGTAATGACAACCCCGTTGCTGACAAAACGCATGGTCGTAGGATGAAGTTTCTCCAGAATCTTCTCGTGCATATATCCGTCGGCCACAATGCCTCCACCCAACACCACCGTGTCCGGGTCAATCACACGTACCAGATTCATGATAAGATTGGCAAGCGCCTCAGCTGCATTCTCCACCAGCACCGTACAGAGAGGGTCACCTTTCTGACTAAGTGCAAACACCTCACTCACAATCACCCGTTCCCCTTTTTCAGCCGGAATATGCAGGCCGGTCTCATACTGGTTGCGGAGCAGACGGGCACAATTGTCAAAACCTATGCCGGCAGCAATCGCCTCCACACAGTCCATCCGTCCACAACCGCATTTAATGCCTATGTTCACACCTACACGCACGTGTCCCACTTCGCCGGCATTGAAATGGCTGCCACGGATTTGTCTCCCATTTATCACCGTACCCACGGCAATGCCTGTACCTACATTTACGTATATAAAGTTTTTGGAAATTTGTCCGAATCCCCAGACACGTTCGGCTCTTGTAGCGCTCTTCACATCATTGTCTATATGGCAAGGCATGCCATATATATCCGACAGTTCCTTTGCCAACTCAATCCGCTGTGTCCTGCTCGGGTCAATCTGCAGCCAGACACCTTCGTTGGGATCTACACGCCCTATCAGCCCAACACCCATCGCTACCGGTTTCTGGTCATACCAGCCCACGGTACGGATATAATCATCGAGCGACGACTTGATGATTTCCAGCGCAGCCTGCTGATTAAAGTAACCGGAGTCATATTTCTTATACCTCAAAATGTTGCCACGGCTATCCATTTCGCCAATCAGCAACTTCGTGCCTCCTAAATCAAGACCTAAATACGTTTCCATTTTTTATATGCGTTTTTTAATATTGTTTACTGTCCACAATATTACGCACTATCAGGGAGACAAGGGTTTATTCTCTGACAAAAAAGGTTTAATACTTGTCAGCAGTGGTTCAAAAGCAGTCTTCATGGCTCTAAATTTTGCTGGGACTGGTACCAAACTGCTTTTTGAAGCATGTACTGAAATATTTCGGGTCAGAAAATCCGACCATATTCGCCACTTCCCCTATCGAATATTTCCGGGAAACCAGCAGCTCTTTTGCCTTGTTCAAACGGATAATGCGGATGAAGTCATTCGGTCCCTGCCCGGTCAGCGTCTTTATCTTATTGTAGACAGAAGTGCGGCTCATGCCCAGCATCCGGCAGAAGTCATTGATGGAGAATTCCGAATCGGACAACTCCTCCTCAATCACTTTCATAACCTTGTCCAGGAACTCCTTGTCCAACTGGCTGGTATAGTCTGTCTCTTCGGGCTGCGCATCCATCGCCAACACGGTTTCGCGCAAATGCTGCCTATTCTGAAGAATATTCCTGATACGCACTTTCAGCACAGACAAGTCGAAAGGCTTGATGATGTAGTCATTGGCACCGGCCTCCAGTCCGAAGATGATATTTTCCCTCTCACTCAGTGCGGTCAGTAATATAATAGGTATATGGCTTGTATCTACCGATGACTTCAGAATCCGGCACAATTCATCACCTTCCAGTACCGGCATCACAATGTCCGAGATAATGATATCAGGATTGATTTCCCTTGCCGTCTCCAATGCCTTTCCGCCGTCGGGCACGGCAACTACCTTATATTCGGAAGACAAGCTGTCCACCAGATACTCCCTCATATCCGCATCGTCCTCCGCCAGAAGAAGGACATTCTTCCCGGCACGTTCCGTTTCTTCATGCACAGCCCCGGTAGCGGCCTGAGCTTCTTCCCGGCCGTCAGCCTTCGCTTCCACCGCCACGCTCGCCTTTATCCTCTGCGGGAAAGTTACCGTAAACGTAGTTCCCTGCCCTTCCACGCTACTGAAAGAGATGGTGCCGTGATGCTGTTTCACAATGCGGCGCGTAATCATCAGACCGATACCCGAACCGGTTTCCTCAAAGTTCATGGCATTCTGGGCTCTATAATATTCGTGAAAAATATTGCCCTGCTCCTCTTTCGGAATGCCGATACCCGTATCCTTCACTTCAATAGTCCACTTCTTTCTTGCAGTCTTCACCAGTATATGGATGACTCCCTTCTCTGTATACTTCAAGGCATTGGAGAGCAGATTGTCTATGATATGATCCATCTTCTCCCGGTCAATCCAAACCTTGGGCATATCCGGCTCCACCTCCAACTCTATCCCGACGCTCTTCTGCATGGCGGCTAAATGAAACTCCGCCATCTTTTCCTCCAGATAAGCCTTAATGTCGTATGGAGAAACCTTCAGACACTCCTCGGCATGCAGTTCCGTTTTCTGCAACTCAAGCAGTTGAGTAATCATTCCCATCAGTTTTTCCACATTCTTCATTGCCACCGCAACGGTTTTCTTACCCTGCTCCGGAAGTCCCTCCTGCGCTTCGAGCTCGCTCAGCGGAGCCTTTATTAAAGTAACCGGTGTACGGATATCATGGGCTATACTGATAAAGGAACGTATCTTGTCCCTTATACGCCCCTCGTTCACCTTATGCCTCCTATACTGCACAAACATGTAGACAAAGACAGACAACAAGATGAAATAGAGGAGCAGCGCCCACCACGAAACCCAGTAAGGGTTATGAATGACAATGTCCAGACTTCTTTCTCCCACCTGCTGCCCGGTGTACTTATCAAATGCCCGCAAGCGGAATACATACTTACCGGACGAGAGATTCATATAGCTCACGTTCCGCACTGAATTGGAGCGTTCCCACTCCTCATTGTGATTTTCGAGCCTATACTCATACCTGATACGATGCGGGACTGCAAAGTTGATGGCAGAGAAGGAAATAGAGAAGGAGTTTTGATTATACTTCAAATCTATTTTCCGGGTATCATTGATATTCGTTTGCAAAAGAGAGCCTTTCATTCCCGCTTTGACCGATTCATAAAGCAGTTTAAAGTCTGTCAGAATCAGCTCAACGGGTGCATGAGTCCCCAAGTCCAAAGACGGGAGAAAGGAAAGAACCCCTTCTGCGGTGCCGAAAGCAAGACATCCATTCTTCAACTTAAGGGCAGCATTCGGATTGTAATATCCCCACCTGACATCCAAAAAATCATTGGCACTGATGATAATATCCCGGGAGCAGTCCAAGCAATACAATTCCTTCTCCGTACTGAACCAGATACGCCCTTCGTTATCCTCCAGCAGGCTGTTGATGGAATTGGAAACCAGATTGTCATCTACGGTATAGGCATGCGCCTCTTTCCCATCCGGCCCAACACGTATAAGGCCTTCCCCGTCTGTAGCCAGCCAGGTATCGCCGGATGAGGACTGCATCAGGCAACGGACAGGATAATGCAGAGAGATGTCTCCAAACGTCTGATGCCACTGCGTGTCTCCCGACTTCTTATCAAAGACGGCCAACCCGCTGCAACCGGCAATCAGTAATGAGCCCCCCTTACCCGGCTTTATGTCACCTATGCAATCAATCGGGTAATATGTATAAGTATCCGTCCGTATATCGTAACGGGTAAACTCTCCTTCAATACCACCGAACCAGACATAATCCCCTTCCGCATAAATGGCATAAACATAGTCGGTGGCCATTCCCTTCTCCGGATGTGCATTTCTTTTCTCTTTCTTCTGTACCCGTCCGGTCTGTTTATCAATACAATAGACACCGATACCATAGCCACCTACCCAGATGTTTCCCCCGGAGTCTTCGGCAAGCGCCAATACCACTTTGCCACTATATTCCGTACCGTCCAGATAGTGGGTCCATTTGCGTGACCGAGGTTGATAGAGGCTGACGCCGTTGTTTGTACCATACCAATAATCTCCCTCCGAGTCCTGAAACATCACATTTACATGGTCCGACTTCAGGGAATTATCATTATTGCGTTCGTGCCTGATTCTATAGACATCCGGCATCTCCGGATCCAGATAGCTGATGCCATTCGTAGAAGTGCCAATCCATACAACTCCGGATTCATCCACACAAATATCGGATACCGTATTACCACTCAAGCTTTTGTCATCATCCCCGTTATTCATATAATGGTTCAAAAGTTCTCCGGTAGCGACATCCATGCAAAAAACACCTGCACCGTCGGCTCCCACCAGCAGCAAATTATCCTTTGTCCTTGCAAACGAACGGATAGGTACATGAGGAATCCGGTCATTCAAGGAATGTATTTGCCCTTCGGGACCGTCAAGCACAAATACGCCGTTTGAAAAGGTACCGATGAACAGCTTCGCTCCGAAGACATAGAGCGATTCCACATGCATCTCTGTATGCAGGTCAACCGGCCTCGTCTCAAAAGACGAAGAACCTGCCGCTCCTGCCTTCGTCAGCCGGAAGACACCCTTGTCGGTGCCTGCAAAAAACACTTCATCTTCCATTTGGACCATGCAACGGACAGATTGCCCCTTCAATCCGGCAAAAGACAGTCCTGCACTTTCTTCCCAAGAATAAAGCCCCTTCGACATACACAACCACAAACGGTTTTCGTCATCAAACAGCATATTATACAATACCGGAGAAGGCAGGTAATCGGCCAAGTCCACACGCAATTGGAAAGAGTCCGTCAGTTTGTTGTATGCATAGATTTTTCCATTCTTCAATGCAACCCAGACAATACCCTCCTTATCACACATCATGGTAGTGGAAGACTGGATATTGTCCCTGGAATCAACCATTCCGTCCAGCTTGTAATGCTTGATTTCATTCCCGTCATAACGATCTATCCCGACATGAGTATACACCCAGACAAATCCGGCTGAATCCTTGTTTATCTGGAATACTTGCCGACTGCCCAATCCCTCCTTGATACCCAAGGTGCGGAATGAACCGGCAAACAAGTCAGCGGACAAAAAAACGAACACCCATAACAGCAGAAATGTACATGCAACGGATTTATATGGAAACGGATATGGAGCAGACATAGGTCATATATTGTTTTTCGGATGCAATATTACGCATAAATATAAAAAAAACGGTCGAAAAACTATCCGAATAGGTTCGATTTCTATTACTTTTGCCTTCCGAAACCAACAAATCATGAGAAGCCATGCTCAGTAAGTTCAAATTAAACCAGCTCTATTTCAAGGACACACAGTTTGCCAACCTCATGACACGGCGCATTTTCAACGTCCTTCTGATAGCCAATCCTTACGATGCTTTCATGCTGGAAGATGACGGCCGCATCGACGAAAAGATATTCAATGAATACACTTCGCTCTCCTTGCGCTACCCTCCCCGTTTCACGCAGGTTTCCACTTGCGAGGAGGCGCTGACACAGCTGTCCTCCATCTCTTTCGACCTCATCATCTGCATGCCGGGCACGGGAGACAACGACAGCTTCGACGTGGCACGATACATCAAAAACCTGTATGAACAGATTCCGATGGTGATACTTACCCCTTTCAGCCACGGCATCACCAAGCGTATTGCCAATGAAGACCTCAGTCCCTTTGAGTATGTGTTCTGCTGGCTGGGAAACACCGACTTGCTGGTTTCCATCATCAAGCTGATAGAGGACAAGATGAACCTGGAGCACGACGTCAACGAAGTGGGTGTGCAGCTCATCCTGCTGGTGGAAGACGGCATCCGCTTTTACTCCTCCATCCTGCCCAATCTGTATAAATTCGTATTGAAGCAGAGCCAGGAATTCTCTACCGAAGCACTGAATGCCCACCAGCGCACACTGCGCATGAGGGGACGTCCCAAAATTGTACTGGCACGTACCTATGAAGAAGCCTTTGGCATCTACCAAAAATATAAGAATAATATATTAGGTGTCATCACCGACGTACGCTTCCCCCGCGTAGAACGGGGCGAGAAGGACGGACTGGCCGGTATCAAGCTCTGTGCCGCCATCCGCAAGGAAGACCCGTTTGTACCCCTTATCATACAGTCCAGCGAATCGGACAACGTAGCGTATGCAGCCAAATACGATGCCGCCTTCATCGACAAGAATTCCAAAAAGATGGATGTGGACCTGCGCCGTATTGTATCAGACAATTTCGGCTTCGGCGACTTTATCTTCCGCAACCCGGACACGCTGGAAGAGATTGCCCGCGTAAAGAATCTCAAAGAGCTGCAGAACATTCTTTTTGCTGTTCCGGCAGAATCATTCCTTTACCACATCAGCCGCAACCACGTCAGCCGCTGGCTCTACTCGCGTGCCATGTTTCCCGTGGCAGAGTTCCTGCGGCCCATCACCTGGAATAGCTTGCAAGACGTGGATGCCCACCGTAAAATTATCTTCGAGGCTATCGTGAAATACCGCAAGATGAAAAACCAGGGAGTAGTGGCAGTCTTCAGGCGCGACCGCTTTGACCGATACTCCAACTTTGCCCGTATTGGCGACGGTTCGCTGGGAGGCAAGGGGCGCGGATTGGCTTTCATCGACAACCTGGTGAAGCATCACCCCGAGTTCGAAGAGTTTGAGAATGCCCGTGTCGCCATCCCCAAGACCATCGTGCTCTGTACCGATGTGTTCGACGAGTTTATGGATACCAACAATCTGTATCAGATAGCCTTGTCCGATGCCGACGATGACGTCATCCTGCGCTACTTCCTCAAAGCAAAGCTGCCCGACCGCCTGGTGGAGGACTTCTTCACCTTCTTCGACGTGGTGAAGTCGCCGCTTGCCATCCGTTCGTCCTCGTTGTTGGAAGACTCGCACTACCAACCCTTCGCCGGCATCTACAACACCTACATGATTCCCTATCTGGACGACAAGTACGAGATGCTGCGCATGCTGAGCGATGCCATCAAGGGAGTATATGCTTCGGTCTACTTCCGCGACTCGAAGGCATACATGCAGGCAACGAGCAACGTTATCGACCAGGAAAAGATGGCTGTCATCCTGCAAGAGGTAGTGGGCAACCAGTATGGTGACCGCTACTACCCCAGCATGTCCGGTGTGGCACGTTCGCTCAACTACTACCCCATCGGCGACGAGAAGGCAGAAGAAGGTATCGTCAATCTGGCGCTCGGTTTAGGTAAATACATCGTGGACGGTGGCATGACGCTCCGCTTCTCGCCCTATCACCCCAACCAGGTGCTGCAAACCAGCGAAATGGAGATTGCCCTCAAAGAGACTCAGACCCGCTTCTATGCCCTCGACCTGCGCAATGCCGGTCACGACTTCTCCATCGACGACGGCTTCAACCTGCTGAAACTGCACGTCAAAGAAGCGGAAAAGGACGGAGCACTGAACTACATAGCCTCCACCTACGACCCTTACGACCAGATTATCCGCGACGGGCTTTATCCCGGCGGACGCAAAGTCATCACCTTTGCCAACATCCTGCAACACGACGTATTCCCCCTGCCACGCATCCTGCAACTGGCTTTGAAATACGGAGAGCAGGAGATGCGCCGTCCCGTAGAGATAGAGTTTGCCGCCACCATGAGCCGCGAGAAGGACAAAACCGGCACCTTCTACCTGCTGCAAATCCGCCCGATAGTCGACACCAAGGAGATGCTGGATGAAGACCTTACCGCTATTCCAGACAACCAGGTACTGCTCCGTTCCAACAACTCATTGGGACATGGCATCATGAACGAGATACATGACATTATCTATGTGAAGACAGACGACTATAGTGCCTCCCACAACCAGGAGATTGCCTGGGAGATAGAGAAGCTGAACCAGCAGTTCCTAGACGAAGGCCGCAACTATGTCCTTGTAGGTCCCGGACGCTGGGGTAGCAGTGACACCTGGCTCGGCATCCCCGTGAAGTGGCCGCACATCAGCGCTGCCCGCGTGATAGTGGAAGCCGGACTAACCAACTACCGGGTAGACCCCAGCCAGGGAACCCACTTCTTCCAGAACCTGACCTCCTTTGGAGTGGGATACTTTACCATCAACGCCTTTATGAATGACGGCGTATACAACCAGGAATTCCTGAATGCACAGCCTGCCGTACACGAGACGAAGTACCTGCGGCATGTACATTTCCACCAGCCGATGGTGGTAAAGATGGATGGCAAGAAGAAACTGGGAGTGGTGCTGATGCCCGAAGAATAAATCAGTCCGTCAGCCGGTGCAGCACAATCATCACCACCTCTGCGGGGGCAAACATGCGGATGGCCTTCTGCGAAGTGCCGATGCCGTTGGTGACAATCATCGGGATGTTCTTTGAGTTGTACTTCAGCCCGGAGAGGAACCGCTGCCCGTAGTGCGAGGGGACTATCGGTGCATAAAGCCCGAACAGCGTCACCTGCCCGCCATGCGTGTGTCCGGCCAGAATGAGGTCGGAGTTTGTCACCGGGACGTCCTCGGCATAGTCCGGCGTATGCGTCAGCAGGATTACGAAATCGTCGGGCGAAAGGCCGAGTGTGGGCGATGTGCCGTTCTTGGCCAAGTCGAAAGGATTGCGCACGCCCGCCACAAGAATCCGCTCGCCGCCACGCCGCAGGGTGTCCACCTTATGCTCCAGCAGATGCATGCCATAATGCCTCATTTCGCGCACGATGTCGTCATAGCAAGCCTCGTAGTCATTGTTGCCAAGCACGGCATAGGTGCCCAACGGCGTCTTCACTTGCGCCAGGGCAGCCATGACGGGCGGCACGTACTGGCAGCCTTCGTGAAAGTCACCGCCAATCAGCAGCACGTCGGCCTTCTGGTCTATGAGCAGGCGGACCAGGTCCTTCAATCCCTCCTCCTTCAGCAGGCTTTTGTAGTGCAGGTCGGAGACAAAGGCGATGCGGAAGCCCTCGAAGGCGGCAGGCACGTCGCGATGCGTGAAGTCGTACGTCTTAATGCGGCTGACGCCCTTATAGGCCGAGCCTACGTGGGTGGTTTTCGATGTGATTCTTGTACCTCGCTGCACAATTACCTTTTGTACCGGTGCCGTTTTCTTTATCTGCTGTTTCTTTACCTCGCCCTTCGCCGGCTGGCGGCGGACATTACGCAAATCAGACTGGTCAAAGGTGAACATCGGCGAAAGGCGGGCAGGCAACCCGATAGTATCGCCAAGCTGCGTGCTGTCTGCCTGCATGACTGACTGCGGCAACGACACGGTAATCATCCGCTTGGAACGGCAGGAAGACAAGAGCAGCAGAGAAAGAATGGATATGTAGACTAACTTCTTCATCATAAGTGGGTACAAATATAGGGATTTTCAGTATTTTTGCTGGCAGATGCCGAACTAAATTGGAACTACGATGAACGAGATTAAACAGAATTCACCCTACGCATGGTTTCTCGCCGCCCGCCCCAAGACGTTGACGGGAGCCATCATCCCGGTATTGCTGGGCAGTGCCCTTGCCTTCAGCGACGGACAGTTCAAGACCGCACCCGCCCTGCTGTGCGCCCTCTTTGCCTGCGGCATGCAGATTGCCGCCAACTTTATCAACGACCTCTTCGACTTCCAGAAAGGGACCGACCGTCGGGAAGACCGGCTGGGGCCGCAGCGCGCCTGCGCCGAAGGTTGGATTACGCCGGCAGCCATGAAAACCGGCATCGGCATCGCACTGACACTGTCGTGCCTGGCAGGGCTGGCAGTGCTGTTCACCGTCTGGGGGCAGCTGCCCCACGGAGGCTGGGAACTGGTGGTGCTGGGCGTGGTATGCATACTGTTTGCTTTCCTCTATACCACGCTGCTCTCCTATCGGGGCTGGGGCGACGTACTGGTGCTGGTGTTCTTCGGCTTCGTGCCCGTATGCGGCACCTACTACGTGCAGGCCTATACGCTGAATATGGATGTGGTGGTGCTGTCGCTCGTCAGTGGCCTCGCCATAGACACCTTGCTGATGGTGAACAACTATCGCGACCGCGAGCAGGATGCCGTGAGCGGCAAGTGTACGCTGGTGGTACGCTACGGCAAGAAGTTCGGTGAGAATATGTATCTGGCACTGGGCACCGCCGCCGTGCTGCTCTGCTTCTGGTTTGTCTACACGGGCAAGCTGACTCCACTGGAATTTATCTGGGCTCCCTGCGTCTATCTCTATATGCACGCACTGACGTGGCGCAAAATGATACAGATAGGTAGCGGTAAAAAGCTGAACAGCATACTGGGCGAGACGTCGCGCAATATGCTGTTCTTAGGATTACTGTTAGCGGTGGCGCTGAATTGAGAGGTTAGAGGTTAAGGATTAGCGGTTAGACCCTAATCCCTAAACCTTAACCTCTACCTCCATACATCTGTTCGTAATACTTCTGATAATCACCGCTGGTCACTTCTTCCACCCACGGCTGGTTGTTCAGGTACCATTCAATGGTCTTGACGATGCCGACCTCGAACTTCGTCTCCGGATACCAGCCCAGGGCATTGGTAATCTTTGTGGGGTCGATGGCATAACGCTGGTCGTGACCTAGGCGGTCTTTGACGAAGGTGATAAGGTCTTCGTTTATCCAGCTGATGTCAATCGTGCCGTCGGCGGCTTTTACTTGTTTCTTCAGCACTGCACGGTAACGGGGTTCTTCCTCCATCAAGCGGCGGACGGTGGCAATAGTCAGCTTCACGATTTCAAGATTGGTCTTTTCGTTGTGACCGCCTACGTTGTAGACTTCGCCTTCCACACCCTCGCGGACAACCAGGTCGATAGCTTTGCAGTGGTCTTCCACGTAGAGCCAGTCACGCACGTTACTGCCGTCGCCATAGACGGGGAGGTTCTTGCCTTCGAGAATATTCTTGATGATAAGCGGAATCAGCTTTTCGGGGAAGTGATAAGGACCGTAGTTGTTGGAACAGCGGGTGATAGTGACGGGCATCTTATAGGTATCGTGATAGGCCATCACTACCATATCGGCACTCGTCTTGCTGGCGCTGTAAGGGCTGTGCGGGCAGAGCGGGGTTTGCTCTGTGAAGTAGCCTTCGGCACCAAGTGAGCCGTAAACTTCGTCGGTAGACACTTGATGGTAACGAACGCCTTTGCGCCAAGTGGGATAACCGGACTCGTCCTTACCCGTGACCCAGGCACGGCGGGCGGCATCGAGCAAGTTTTGTGTACCCAGGATGTTGGTCATCAGGAAAAGCTGGGGATTCTCTATGCTACGGTCTACGTGGCTCTCGGCAGCAAAATTCACTACGTAATCGAATTTATACTTGGCAAACAGTTCGTCGGCAAGCACGCGGTCGCAGATGTCACCTTTTACAAAAAAGCAACGTTCATCGTCAATGTCATTGGCAATGGTGCCCAGATTGCCTGCGTAGGTCAAGGCATCCAGTATCACCACTTTAATATCATTATGTTTTGCCAGGATATATTTAATATAGTTGGCGCCGATAAAACCGGCGGCACCGGTTACGAGATAAGTCTTCATGAGAATTAAAAATTATAAATTAAAAATTAAAGTCAGCGGGCCTTTATAGGAGAACTATTCTCCTTCTCTTTTTGGGGAACAAAGAGTTCATCGCTTCGATTCAGCCAGTTCCATCAGGTATTTGCCATATTCGGTCTTGCCAAGCTGTTCACCCAAGCGATACAGCTGGTCTACATCTATCCAGCCCTTGCGCCAGGCAATCTCTTCGATACAGCTCACGCGGAAGCCTTGACGGTTCTGGATGGTGGCGACAAAATTGCTGGCTTCCAGCAGGCTGTCGCAATTGCCGGTGTCGAGCCAGGCAAAGCCACGGCCGAAGAGCTCCACTTTCAGCGTGCCCTCGTCCAGATAGAGACGGTTGAGGTCGGTAATTTCGTATTCGCCGCGAGCAGAGGGCTTCAAGGAGGCGGCTTTCTCTGTCACGGTGGAGTCGTAGAAGTACAGTCCGGGGACGGCATAGTTGCTTTTAGGATTGGCAGGCTTTTCTTCCAGCGAGACGGCTTTGCCGTTGGCATCAAACTCCACTACACCGTAGGCACGGGGGTCCTTGACGTAATAACCAAAGATGCAGGCACCCTTGTCTATGGAAGCGGCACGCTTCAGCATGGCGGAGAAGCCTTGACCGTAGAACATGTTGTCGCCCAGAATAAGGCAGCCCGGTCCGCCGTCCAAGAACTCTGCACCCAGCACAAAGGCTTGTGCCAGTCCGTTGGGATTCTCTTGTATCTTATAGGAAAAGGACATACCGAGTTCTTCGCCGGTTCCCAGCAGCTCGCGGAACATGGGTAAGTCACGTGGAGTAGAGATAATAAGCACTTCGCGAATTCCCGCCAACATCAGTGTAGAGAGCGGGTAGTATATCATCGGCTTGTCGTAGACGGGCATTATCTGCTTGGAGATAGCCTTGGACAACGGATAGAGACGAGTGGCACTGCCACCTGCAAGAATAATTCCTTTCATATTTCAGTTCTTTTTCGGTGATACTTCAAAATGGAGAATAAAATAAGAAGGAGGACGATGCCCCACGGCTCTACTTGCTATTCGGGTACAAAGATAATGGAAAAATTCGATTAAGTGAAGGCTTGGTTTCATCTTTTTACTTCATTGCTTTGCTTACTCCGGTACATTGTTTTGCTTACTTCAGTGCGTAACGGCCGTCACCCCTTGATGAAACGGTCTTCACCTCAGCGTGTAACGACCTTTACCAAATAGTGTAACGGCCTTTACCCAATAGCGTAACGACCTTTACATTAGCATGTAACGGCTTTTACACTACAGCGTAAACAATCGGTAAATACAATCCATTGAAAATAAACAAACTACATCATCGGTCAGCAAGTTCTATCACCTCCAAATCTTTAAACGTTCCCCCATCAACCGCAAAGCGTACCATCGTACGCACCTTATGGAAACCTTGAATGCCCGCAGCGCCCGGATTGATGTGGAGTACATCCAACGTCTTGTCATACTTCACCTTCAGTATATGCGAGTGCCCGCTGATGAACAGCTTTGGGGGACGCACCAGAATGCTGCCCTTGATGGAAGGGTCGTAGTTGCCGGGATAACCGCCGATATGCTTCATCAGCACCTCCGCCCCATCCACCGTGAAACGGAGAATCTGCGGATAGAGCTGCCGTATCTCCTGCCCGTCAATATTGCCATACACGGCACGGAAGGGACGGAAAGCCGCCAGCTTCTGTGCCACTTCCAGCGAACCGATGTCACCGGCATGCCATATTTCGTCACAGCCCTCAAAATATTGCAGGTACTTTTCATCCCAGTAGCCATGCGTATCCGATAATAAACCAACTTTTGTCATCTTTCCTTTGTTTATTAAGACAAAGGTAATTATATTTGGGAAGAATACAATGTGGTAATGTGCTAATATGCCACATTAACACCTTAACACCATGGACAACAGATATTTCAAACGTGACATCAGCTGGCTTTCCTTCAACTACCGCGTACTGCTGGAAGCGGAAGACGAGACATTGCCGCTATACGAACGCATCAACTTTATTTCTATATACTCTTCCAATCTGGAAGAATTCTACAAGATACGCGTAGCCGACCATAAGGCCATAGCCACCGGAGCCTCGCAAAGCGATGAAGAGACTATGCAGTCTGCCGCCGAACTGGTAGATGAAATCAACCAAGAAGTCAATCGCCAACTGGAGGAACGTATCCGCATCTACGAACAGAAGATACTGCCCGCCCTGCGGAAACATCACATCATATTCTATCAAAGCCGCAACGTAGAACCGTTTCACCGCGACTTTGTGCGCAGCTTCTTCCGCGAAGAGATATTCCCCTATCTGGCCCCGGTGCCCGTAAGCAAGGACAAGGTGATTTCATTCCTGCGCGACAACCGTCTCTATCTAGCCGTACGGCTTCATCTGAAAGGAGCTCCCGCCAGTTCTCCAAACCGCATCCAGTATTTCGTGATGAAACTGCCGTACAGCAAAGTGCCGCGCTTCATCCAGCTGCCCAAGGTGGGGAAAGACTATTATCTGATGTTCATTGAAGACATCATCAAGGCCAATCTGGATACCATCTTCCCCGGTTATGAAGTGGACAGCAGTTATTGCATCAAGATTTCACGCGATGCGGATATTCTGATAGACGATGCCGCCAATACCTCCGAAATCATCGAGCAGGTGAAGAAGAAGGTAAAGAAACGCAAGATAGGCGCCGTGTGCCGTTTTGTATACGACCGCGCCATGCCCCAGGACTTCCTCGACTTTCTGGTAGATGCCTACCGCATAGACCGCCGGGAGCTGGTGCCGGGAGACAAGCACCTCAACATGGAGGATTTGCGGCATCTGCCCAATCCCAACCAAAGCGTACGTCCCATCAAGAAACCCCAGCCCATGAAGCTGACCTGCCTGGACGAACGCGAATCCGTCTTCCGCTATGTGGAGAAGAAGGACCTGCTGCTGCATTATCCCTACCACTCCTTCGACCACTTCATCCATTTTCTATATGAAGCCGTCCACGAACCCACCGTGCGTGAAATCATGGTGACCCAGTATCGCGTGGCAGAGAACTCCACCGTCATCAACACCCTGATAGCCGCCGCACAGAACGGAAAGAAAGTCACCGTCTTTGTGGAACTGAAAGCCCGCTTCGACGAAGAAAACAACCTCGCCACCGCCGAGATGATGAAAGCCGCCGGCATCAACATCATTTTCAGCATACCAGGACTAAAGGTACATGCCAAAGTAGCCCTCGTGCTACGCCGCGATAAGGAAGGGCGCAAACTGACAAGCTACGCCTACATCAGCACCGGCAACTTCAACGAAAAGACCGCCACCCTCTATGCGGACAGCGGACTATTCACCTGCAACCCGGTGATTGTAAACGACCTGCACAACTTGTTCCGTACTCTGCAGGGAAAGGAAAATCCAGTGTTCCACCGCCTGCTTGTGGCCCGCTTCAACCTGATTCCTGAACTGAACCGCCTCATCAATCACGAAATAGAACTGACCCGGCAAGGCAAGCAAGGACGGATTATCCTAAAAATGAATGCCCTGCAAGACCCCGCCATGATAGACCGCCTCTACGAAGCCTCGCAAGCCGGTGTAGAGATAGACCTCATTGTCCGCGGCATCTGCTGCCTCATCCCCGGGCAGGAGTACAGCCACAACATCCGCGTGACACGCATCGTGGATACCTTTCTGGAACATGCCCGTGTGTGGTACTTCGGCAACGGCGGCGCACCCAAGCTCTTCCTCGGCTCGCCGGACTGGATGCGGCGTAACTTGTACCGCCGTATCGAAGCCGTCACCCCCATTCTGGACCCGGACTTGAAGCAAGAGCTCATCGATATGCTATCCATACAACTGTCGGACAAACGGAAAGCCTGCTTTGTGGACGACCGGTTGCGAAACCGCTGGAAGTCGTCGCGACCGCAAAAGGAGAAGGTACGGTCGCAATATAGCTTTTACGAATACTTGAGAGAGAAAATATAAACAACTCTGCCCCAATATACCTCCGGCTCAACTGTCTTTTATAGGACACAGACGTACGGCAGTTCCTCCACTACGTGCTTGCCGAATGGTGAGGGTATCACTATAAGTCACTTCGCGCTCTTCTATAAGTATAGCAGCAGGACATGTCTCATAATCGGCCTCAGGAGCATCACGATAAATAGTAGCCAGATATCTTTTATCTGTATCGAGAAAAGACAGACTGATATTAGCCGTTCGTTCCTCATCTCCCGTGATACTGCCTATATACCAGCATCCCTCTCCTTTATCACAACGGGCAATAGTAACATAACTGCCAATGCATGCTTCCGGCACCACTGTTCTGCTCCAATCTGTAGGACAAGATACTATAAAATTAAAAGGTTCCGGATTAGCCTCGTAATTCTCTATTTCATCCGAAGCCATTTGTAACGGTGAATAGAGCACCACAAACAGCGCCAATTGTTTGGCCAGTGTGGTATGTACACGTGTCTGTGGCATTACATCGTTAACAAACCGAAACGTCACCGGTGTAAAGTCCATCGGGCCTGCCAACCCACGAGTGAAAGGCAATATTACGGTATGAGAGGGAGGATTTCCACCATCTACATCCCAAGCGTCCCATTCTTGTCCACGTACTCCCTCTTGTGTCATCAGATTAGGAAAAGTACGCTGCAAACCTGTAGGAATCACCGGTTCATGATTATCAATACAGATACGGTGACGGGCAGCAGCCTCTATTACCTTGCGATAATGAAGTACACCAAACTGACTGCTATGATATTCTTTCCCATCAAGCAAATCGCCCACATAACCCGTTTTTACTTGATGCACACCATATTTCTCATAGAACTTGAAACCATCTTCCATCTGATTTTCATAATTGGAAACATTACCGCCAGTTTCATGATGTCCTATCAAAGCTACTCCTTTGCTACGCCCATAGTCAGTAATACGTTGTATATCAAAATCGGTATAAGGTTTTGTGAAACTAAACTTCCAAGTAGCCCAGTCTTCATTCCACCCTTCCACCAGTACACCTCCCAGGTTATTGGCAGCAGCAAAATCGATGTGACGCATTGTATTCTCTGTTGTGGCCCCATGATGGGGACCGGCATGCCAGGTGTTATGCTTCATGTGATAAGTCCACCAAATTCCAATATAGCGCATAGGTTGTATCCAGGAAGTATCGGTTATACGACAAGGTTCATTAAGATTTAACATGAGACGGGAAAGAAGCAAATCACCGGCAGATTCAGCCACTATCATTGTACGCCAAGGAGATACACGGGTATCGGTAACACGTACTTTCTCACCTGTACTCCAAGGTGTAAGAGCCGCACGTAATGTAACCGTTTTATTATCTTCAACTTGTTCAACCGGCTTCAAGTTCATGGCAGCATAATCTGTAAGATTTGCTTCATGAATAGCCAAATAAAGGCTATCTGTTGTCTCAATCGTCACCGGAGTGCTTACCCATCCCATCTTACTAAGAGTTTTTTTCTCAAATAAGGCCTCGTAAAAACGAACTCCTTTCACTGGAATACTCCAAGCATCATAATCTGCAGGAAAAACGAATTCAGTCACTTCGTCATCAATAAGAAACTCTTGTAGCTGTTGCTGGCGCGGGAACTCATACCGGAATCCCATCCCATCATCAAAAAGACGAAAAATAATATTCAGTTCCCGCTCCAACGATGTTTCTTCCTTGAGGCATACCCTCAATTCATTATAATGATTTACAATTTCAGCCTCTTCCCCCCATACTGGTTGCCACACATCATTATGCGAATCATGCTTAACCTCTTTTAGAACGAAACCAGTCAAAAGATCTGGCGCATCCTTCAAAACCAATCCCAGACGTGAAGGAAGTAAAATATTCTTCCCCGCATGTCTTAAACAATATCGGGGAGCACCTTCTTCATCAAGTGTAAACTCTAAAGAAAGTTTTCCATTTGGAGAGGTCAACTTGATATGTTCCTGCTGGCATGAAATCATCCATAGGCCTAAACATAAAGCAAGTATAATCTGTAGCGTTTTTTT
This sequence comes from Bacteroides sp. AM32-11AC, assembly GCF_003603515.1. NCBI lineage: Bacteria > Pseudomonadati > Bacteroidota > Bacteroidia > Bacteroidales > Bacteroidaceae > Bacteroides > Bacteroides sp. AM32-11AC. The sequence goes on from NZ_QTNH01000005.1 coordinate 109,762, forward strand.
TAGTTTCATAGTCATTACCGAATTTAATTTTATATATCCAATTCTTATTTTATAAGTCTACTGACAAACAGTCCCTTTCCTTCCTCAGCCGGAATAACACAGAAGTTTACGAAACCACAGACAGACTCCGGTTCAAGCAACGTGGCAACCAAATTTCCTAAAGGTTGTGCCAAAGGTACCAACCAACTACCTATTGGAAGTTCTACATTATCTTCATAGACATCCGTTTCTACATTTACCGGATGAATCCCCTCCCATTCCTTCTCTGCACGATACAGACGGGTTACTTTGTAACGCTCAACTTTTGCTTTTTGTACACGGGTAACTTGCTCAATGTGTACACCCAACGCTCGAAGCTTACATACTGCTTCTGTACAGAGAGCATCGAGCAGATAAGCCTTAGGGCGAGTACGCACCAATTGAGGTGTTACTTGCATGGCATCAAGGGTTGGCAGTTCAGTCTTAAACAGTTCATTGGCCTTATAATCGATAAAAGAGACTACATGACGTACAGTATCCGAAGTGAAAGTAACATATATCGGTTCAGTAGCTTTCAAGGTGCGCTTCCTGGCTTGTTCTATCTTACGTTTAATTGAAGCACGATGTTGCGCAGCAGTAACCAACGTTTGCCGTGCCACCAAGAAACCGCACTCACTACGACGTGCAAAACACTCCGGTCCCAATCCAATACCTCTTATTTCGACAAAAAGCGATACAGCCCCCGTCAATGCTTGAAAAGTAGAACTGGACTGCGGACTTTTGGCACCTTTTACAAGAACAAGGGAACCATCTGCCACACGGGGAGTGAAGTAGAAACCGGAAGTATAACCGGCACTATTTAAAACGACCTCTGCCTCACGACGAAAAAGTTCTTCAGACAGCACACGTAAAGCTAAAGGCGCATTAAGATGTCCGGTAGGTAAAAAAAGTACATCAGCAGCATTTGCTGTCGGCACTCCACGTAATAAGTTAAACTCACGACGTAAAGGTGTATATTCATGAATATCAAGAGCTACGTCCGGATTCCATTGCTGATAGGACTGCTTCAACAGCAAAGTGACAGCATCCTCTAATTTGCTCTGATCGCGATTCAAATCGTAGCCATCGGCTGAACGACGTTGCTGAATGGCATAACCATCAACATTGGCTATAGGAACCAAAGCCACAGCTATATGATTCAGCAATTCACGTCCTTCTTTTTCACAAAGTAAGTAACGAACAAGCATGCATACAGCCTCAGCACCTGCCGGCTCGTTACCATGCAGTGCCGCTTGAATCCATACCCTTACCTTCTTCTTGTCGGGAGTACCCAAATAAAGTACCGGAATGGTACGTCCTTGTTTGGTTACACCAATATTCTCCATATATGCCAAACCCGGAGAACGTACAACCAATTGTTGTAAATAGTCCTTTATCTCATCAACCGATGCCAATCCGCTACCGTAAGGTTTACTTAGAGTAGGTGTCTCACGGTCAAATTTGGGGTTAGGATAGAAACTTGCAGTTACTCCGGCAGGTTGCTTCGACTGATTTCTATTCCATAACACAAGATTAGCTAATACCACTTCTTGTGCTATCCTCTGTAAATAAAGAGCTGTTTCAGACGGTAGACCTGCATAATAATCGCTGCTAAAAGGCTCACCAAAAAAAATTGCATAAAAGACACAAGCCGCCAGATAACTGCCTGCAGGACTAGGATGGCTGCCATCAGAATTATACAACTGCAAACTTGGACACTCTCTACGTACACGTCTCCATGCCTCACCCACAGGAGCACAATAAGCATCAAGGACATCAGCCATCTCCAAATAGCTTTCCGTAAGTTGCTGCTGCATTCCTTCATAAGTATCATTATTACGCCCCCATGTCATATAACAGACACTTTTTCCTTTTGGGGCATAAAGACGGCGTAAACTATCTAACTGCGCCGCAGGATGGAATACATTCTTCTTTACCCATTCCTTTTCACGAGTAGGTGCCTTGCTCTGTTCTTGCATCACCATATAATCCCATCCTCCTTCACGAATCGCCTCTAATGTTTGCGTATTGGCTGCATGCTGTCTCAAGTACCAACCAGGGTTAGCAACCTGGCGCACTGATATTTTTTTTCCACATGAGGATGCTAACGATTGGACTTGCCATGGCAAACGATTAAAAAAAGTATAGCTATTACCTATAAAAAGTACCCGTAAAGAATCTGTCGTCAATAATGGCACAGCTTGTTTCCCCATAGGGACAGCCTCATGCCCGATGCCGCACTCTTCTATCTTGCGCCAATGACATTCCCAACCACGGGATGCAGCCAACTGGTGAATATAAAGCCAGAAACTACGCCCACGCTCCATACGGTTTCGTCCTTGTCGTTCAGCTTCAAGAGTCTTGCGTAGAAAAGACTCACGTATCGTATCTCCCAAAGCCAGCTGTAGTATGATAGGTTTTGACAAGTATTTTTTTATCTGTTCAGATGAAATATAGGGGATACCAGCCGTACCATAAGGATATGTCTGGGCCAAATCTGGAAAAGTATACCAACCGGGAGAACTTATAATAGCTTTTTCCACATAAGGACTATCGTGAAAAAGCATGAAACGCTGTACGAATTGCCCACCAGCAGAATGACCATAAATCATATATCCTTTGCGCATGCTTCCCGTAAATTGACGCACATATTCAAATAGTTTATCAACCAACACTGGTGTAATTTTTTCGGGAGCATTAGCTACTGTATGGGCAGCATTCATCACCCCCACCTCCTGATAGTCTGCCAAAGGATAAGATTTCAAATCAAAGTGAGGTATAAAAAGCATAAAACCCTTTCTCTCCGCTTCTTCTTTCCAACCGTCCAAAAGATAACGATAACCGCGGTCTCCTCCTTCAAAGACAAATACAATAGGCATTTGTTTAATATCCCCCTGGGAAGGTATATAATAATGTACATCTACCGGGCGATCGGCAAAAGGAGGGTATTGACTATAAGTGAAGAAATGTTCACCTCTTGGCCTTTCCAAAGTCTGTTTCGCTATTGCAGATAAACAAATACAGAGGAATCCAATATAAAATATAATCAGCTTCTTCATAATTCGTACCTTCCCTTCTTTACTATTGTACCATCTTGCATTACAAATTTACCACGGGCAATGACATCTGTAAGCTGCAAATCTTCCGCCAAAAAACACAAGTCTGCATCTGCTCCTTGTGCCACAATACCTTTAGCTCGTAATTTCAGATTACGAGCCGGATTGGATGTTATCAATGTAATCGCCTGTTCCAATGGTACCCCCTCCTCATTGACTAATGCAACTACCTCCTTGAAATTTAAATTCAAAGGAGCAGGACGATAAGTTATTTCTCCAGTTTCAGGATTCACTCTGCGTACGCCACCATGGCCATCACTAGAAAAAGTAATGCGATCAAGGGGGACACCAGCTCGCAATGCACGTATCACACAACGATGGGGAGTATCAAACTTTGAGCCACCAGTCGAAAAATCAATCATTCCACCTAATTTACCAAATTCTACAGCCTGCATAAAAAGAGCTTCAGTACGTATCAGATGAGTAGGAGACAGATAAGATATCAGTGTAGGATAGTGACGAGCAATATTGAGTAAGGGCTCAATACCTTCCGGAAGTGCTCCCAAATGAATGTGGAGAATTCCTCCTTTACCAGATGTAAATCCCCCTAAACGTACCTGATGTATAATACGTAATATCTCTTGCTCTGTCGGAAACGGACTACGGTCATCACTCATCGCCAGCTTACAGCCAATAACTTTATCTATGAAGATAAGATCGTCAGCCACACTATTCATCAATGTTTTGGTAGGCAATCCGTAATAACTTGTCAGCATATAAGCCGACAATCCGTCATCGTCAATAGCTTTGGCCTTGGCATAAAGCGTAGTAAGTTCTTTGGCAAATCCATCAGTACCAAGCATACCCAATACAGTAGTAGTACCACATGCCACCAGTTCGCTCATAGTCACCTCGGGGACTAATGAGGCATAACCTTGTTGCCCTCCTCCACCAGTAATATGTACATGCTGATCTATAAATCCCGGAGTAACAATTTTACCTTGCACGTCAATAGTATGGCAAAATGATTCATTCAGTTCAATTGTCTTTGAAATATGCGCAATCTTTTCTCCGCATAGCAAAATGTCTGTTTTACCAAGATAGGCAGGAGCATATAAATTTGCATTCTTTATCAATGTAAACATAGCTGTCGATTAATTTTAGAAAGTGATAAGATGATAAAGTATCAAGAAAACAATTCCTCCTATTAAAGGAAATGTATTACGCCTTGCCAACTCCACTGATGACACACCGGCTACCCCGGCAATGGCAACAATGACTCCGGCAATAGGAGATGCGGCACGTCCCATGCTTGCCGCCAACTGCAAAGGAAGTATCAATGAAAAAACCGGCAAACCAAGCTGAGTGGCTATATCCGGCAATAAAGGACCAAATGAAAAAAAGGCTGCATTGCCACTTCCCATCAGCATGGCAGCTCCAAAAATAATGAGAGTAAAGACTGCGGCAATAGCTAATCCCGAAAGTCCGATATGAGAGGAATAACCCACCAATGAATCAATAAATCCCAAACCAATCAGTCCTTTAGAGAAAACTTCTGAAGCTACAATCAATGTTACAACTGAAGTAAACACATTTCCCATGCCTTTCCAAAAACTTGCAAAAACGTTAAAAGTAGTACGCACACTACGAGTATGAAACAACACAAATACCAATGATAAGAACAGAGAAAAAAGCATAGCAGTAGTGGTACCCAATGTTACAGTAGGCTGAAACAGTCCCACAAAAGGTGAAAAGAAAATGAGAAGAGCCAAAGGTAATACCGGGAGTAGCGCAAAAGCCAATGGAACATCCGGTTTTTCTACTAATGAGGTTGCAGTCACATTTGACACCTGCAATATGCCATCCTGCTGTTTCTTTGCATCTTTTTTATCAAAATAACGGTTATTGAAATAGAAGAGTACCATTACAACCAAGGAAGTAGGAATTACTAAAGGAAGTTGATGAGTGATGAAATATTCCACATTGGATTGTCCTATCAATTCGGCAGCCATAGCAGTATTTGCCGACCCCGGTCCCTGATCAAATAGAGTAGCAGCGGCAATGACTGACAATGCTGTAAGTTGGCTTACTCCCAAACTAATTAAAACAGGATAAACCGAAGCCACAAGCAACAATCCTAATCCGGCAGCTGAAGGAGTAGTAATAAAAAGTAATTGTCCAATAGGAATAACTATAGTAGCCGCCAAATAAGGATAACGTCGAAAAAGACCTAATGGCTTCATGGAAATATAGACCAATGCATTAGTAGCCTTTATGTTATTCATGAAAGCTACATAACCGCCAATTGTCATTATCATAAACCCTGCACGCGCCAAATTAGAAAGAAAAACTTCCTCTATCATCCTTACCAAATCAAACACCACCATTCCCGTAGCTTTACTAGGTACTACCGAATGCACTTGCATGAAAAAAGCAGCTGTAAGCATTAATAAACCGGAAAGCATCAAAAGACCTTGAGGATTGAGCTTACGATAAAGACCTACCGCTGTAATCCCTACCATAAGAAGACTAAAAATGAAAGCCAATTCGGACATGATGTATCAAGATATTAAGTTTTTGTTTTCTTTTGAATATATGAATCTAAATCAGATATAAACACCGATATATACAAAGCCGTTTATATGCGGTATTTATATCTGACTATTATCTATCAATACCCCGGATTATTTTCCAAAGGATTACCAGTATTGGCATCAATGAATGATTGCGGCAGCGGGAAAAGGACAGGAGTTTCATATTCATCCATACCACGTCCTGCAATACCAGCTATCTCATTGAGTTCACGCATGCGACGTTTGAAATAGTTATTGGTATCACGTTCGTCACCACCATTTTCTTGGCAAACACGTACCAATGTATGACGACGTTCTTCCTCCGTAAGCAGTTCACGGCTGCGTTCATCAAGAATGAAATCCATACCACCGATTCTAAGATCATCTTCAGTAATACTTACAGCATTGGAACGATTACGTACTTTATTTATCCATTTAATGGCCTCGCCTACTTGATTACTCTTGTAAAGAGCCTCTGCATAAAGTAAATATGTATCTGCCAAACGTAAATAAACAATGTCCGCATAGTGTCCATCATTAGCTGCATTAGCCAAAATAGGTGGAGTATAATCCCATTTACGAGTAGTAGGCCAATCATATTTTTTAATGGAAGTAGAAGTTAGCATGGCTGCATTAACCGTAGTATCAATAAGTGCAGTACCACCTAAATCAAATACCTTAGTTACATTGCCGGCAGCATCTACATCATTAATACTCCATACGATAGCATTGGCAGATACACGGTCATCTTGTTCTCCCATTCCTTTATAATTGTACAAACGAAGTGCTCCTCTGGAAGGAACTACACGTCCGGCTCCCTTACCACCATTAGCTTGCCAAAAGACTTGTGCAAATGAACCTTCACCACCGTTATTGATATAGTCCGGATTATGCTGGTTTGTCTTTTTACAATCGCCATCATTAGCATAATAGTTCTTATAAGTTGTAGTCATATAGACATTTGCAGTACCATAGGCACTATTCTCCTCTTCTGTGTTAATGAAAGCCAGTAACACCTCCGTATTTCCATCAGCATACATAGGAGTATAAAATACGTCAATAAAAGGACATCCATCATTGGAAGCATTACTACCAAAGCGTTGATTTATAAGGGAATATTCTCCACTTTCCACTAATGGTTTCAGTACTGAAACTGCTTTTTCAGCATTACCTTCTGCCAAATAAAGTTCACCCAAATAGTGACGTGCCACAGCACCAGAGACTTTACTATTATTAGAAGTACGCAAAGGAAGGTTATCGACTGCAAACTGGAAATCTTCTGCCATCACTTCGCGAATACTACTCAAGGAAGCACGGTCCCAATCATCACGATAATTCAATCCTGTAATTTCTTGTGTTGAAAGGGGCACTGCACCAAATGAATAGGTAAGGTGACGGTAAGCCCAAGCACGGAAAAAGCGAGCTTCGGCCAACACCTCATTTTTACGATTTTCAGCATCAGCACCACTTCCCCAGTTAATGCCATCATTGTCAGCTCTTGAGATAACCATATTGGCAGTGTTGATGATACGATATCCCCACTGGAAAATATTATTCCAAATAGCAAGATCAGTGTAAGTTATCTCTTTGGGATTGTAGAGGAACTTCATTTCCGCATGACTATTATTGGCCCATGAATTATCTACCCCTCCACCCCAGGCAGAATGCAGACAGAGCGCAATACTTCCTCCCATTGCATCAGCACGGCGATACTCTGCACGCATAAGACCATAAAGAGGCGTTATCATCGATTTAAATCCATTGTAATCTACAAGTAAATTTTCAGGATAAAGTGCATCACGAGGATCTTCCTTAAGAAACTTATCCTCATTACAGCCGCCCATAGTGAGCAATAATACTGTAAACACTAAGACATTGAAATATGTTATTTTTTTCATATGTGCAATTTCATTTTAGCTTTTTATGATATATTACTCTCATCAAATATCTAACTTTAGTCCAAAAGTGAACGAACGTACTGGAGGAGCAGCCAATTGATCATTGAGAAATTCCGGATCCATACCTGTCCAGCCAGTTATTGTAGCCAAATTCTTAATGTTCATGTAAAGATTGAGCCGTTTGATGAAAGTACGACGCAACCATTGTTGTGGGAAATTATAACCCAATGTAACGTCGGAAATACGTAAGAAATCTGTCTTTTCATAGAAACTGGCTCCCTCTGGATTCACATCACTATTCAAACTATTTTTCGGATAGCTATTCGTAGGATTCTCTGGAGTCCAAAAATCCACCAAAAAGCGGTTCTGGCGATATGAATTATGGCTTGTATCATACAAGGCATTCAGATGGGTTTGTCCTAACTGAGCCGTTAAGAACACACTCAGAGTGAAGTTTTTGTACTCAAAAGTGTTCATCAAACTCATATTTACTTTAGGAATAGCCGACCCTATAATAGTCTTATCAGCCGTTGTAATATCGTTACCATCTACATCAAGGTATTTCACATATCCAGGATACGAATTACGATAGTTAGGATCTTGCTGCCCTGTCGGGTTAGACGGATCAGCAATCTGCCATACACCGATAATTTTATAATCATAGTTCACATTGATAGGTTCACCAATAAACCACTTGGAAGCCACATCATCAACCGGCTTTCCATTAGCATCATACAAACCAACATCTACAATCTCCGAACGATAGTGTGAGAGGTTGAAAGAGGTGCTCCAGCTAAAACTCTTATGTGTAATGTTATTAGAAGTTATCTGGAATTCAAAACCACGATTACGGGTCTGTCCACGATTCTCAGTAATAGAGCCAGTACCATTAATGGTAGGAATAGAACGGGAAAGCAGCAAATCTTTGGTTTTAGACCAATAAATATCAAATGAACTCTGAATACGTCCATTCCAAAGTGCAATATCAAAGCCAGTATTAATAGATGTAGTAGTTTCCCAACCTAAACCGGGCGAAGCTAACTTCGACGGATAGAAACCAAACTGTGCAGTATGATCATCATTCAGATAATTGTAAGTTGAAAGATTAGGTAGTGTACTATAAGCACTGATAGCCTCATTGCCATTTTTACCCCATGACAAGCGATATTTCAGATTGCTAATGGTTTCACTTATAGGCTTGTCTTTAAAAAAAGATTCATTGGAAATATTCCATCCAATAGCGGCTGAAGGAAAAACGCCGAATTTAGAACTTTCACCAAAAGCGGAGTAACCATCACGACGAGCAGTAAGAGTCAACAAGTAACGATCATCATAAGTATAATTCAAACGCCCCATTTGTGAAATATGATTTTCTTTATAATAATTGGAATTACCAGACATTGTGGCAGCTTTAGAAATCTGGTAATAATACATCACATCATTGGGAAAATTCTTACCTTCCATTGTATTCTGTTCATATTCCTTGCTTTGAGCAGAATATAATCCTGTGAAAAATATACGATGTTTGCCAAATTCACGTTGATAAGAAATAATATTCTCCAAAATCCATTCTTCTGAATGCCAGTCATCAGTATTCAATACGCCATTAGCACTAGCTCCTTCGTAGGTATCCAAACCTTGATAATTCTTATAGGAGCTGTTTTGGTAAGTGAAGCCTGTATTCAATTTATAGCTCAGCCCTTTAATAAAGGGAAACTTTACCTCAAGCACATTATTAGTGATAACCTTTGCACGAATATCTTTTGTCTTATTATTAAGAGATCCCAACGGATTAATGCTGAAAGCTGAAGAGGAGTCCTCAGTAGCAGAAAGTGTAAGTGAACCATCCTCGTTATAAGCACGTCCCAACGGAACTTGTTTTATAGCCCGCCAAAAAGAAGCACTGCTACCACTACGATCGTAGCGACCTAACTGTGTAGTAGTAGAAAATTTCAACCAACTATTAAACTCCTGATCAAGATTGAAACGTACATTATAACGCTTGAACTCATTGCCTACCGCAGTTCCTTTCACATCCGTATAGTTCAATGAAATGAAATAGCTGGTTTTGTTAGCTCCACCACGGAAAGAAAGGTTATGCTGTTGTTTTATACCGGTCTGTGTTGCCAACTTCATCCAATCAGTACTCTGACCGGCAGCATACATAGCTAATTCAGTAGGAGTAAAGTTATCTAACCAAGGTTCAGGATTCTCTTCTGTAGGAGGAGTAGTATTGGTAGCCTTGAAAGCTTCAGATTTATACTTATAGAATTCTTTGCCATTCATCATACGAGGTAAATTGATAGGCTGGTCAATAGTAACATAAGTATCGTATGATACCGTCAATCTGTCTTTCTTACCGCGCTTAGAAGTAATAAGGATTACACCGTTAGAACCGCGAGCACCATAAATGGCTGCTGAAGAGGCATCCTTCAATACTTCTATACTCTCTACATCATTGGGATTGATTTCCGACCATGGACCATCAAAAGGTATTCCATCAAGAATAACAAGAGGTTTATTATCGGCCGTAATGGAGTTGTTACCACGAATACGTGTAGTAGTAGACGAACCTTCAGCATTACTACCCGTCACACTAATATTCAATCCTGGAACTGCTCCTTGCAAAGATTGAATCAAATTAGCTTGTGGGCGACTTTCAAGTACATCCGAGTTAACTGAAGCAACCGAACCTGTAAGATCACTTTTGCGCTGTACACCATAACCTACTACTACCACCTCATCCAGTGCCTGGTTATCTTCTTTCAGTACAATCTTTAACGATGATGCGTCTTTCACCTGCAATGTCTTGGATATATACCCAATGAAACTTATCTCCATTACCGCCCCCTTAGTCACTGAAGCGAGTTTAAAGTTTCCTTCTACATCGGTAATGGTGCCCGTACCCGTACCTTGTATCACTACATTGGCACCGATTATCGGTTCTCCTTGTTCATCTGTCACATTTCCGTTAATATTCCATGTCTGTGCATGAAGTGAGCTTGAAAGTGACAGCATCCACATAAGACAGACAAGCAAAATACCACTTGCGTCTCTCGATTTTTGTCTGGTTTTCATAAATTACATTTTTAAGTTAATAGGAACTTGTGTGTAAAAAATCTCGAGAGCAAAATTAGACAATGTAACAACCGATTATATTCACAGGTAGAGGATTTGGTAAATTCACAAAGTTATATATTACTGATTATCTTTCAATTACAGACAGACTCAATAGATTTTCAGTAGTGATTTAAATTAAATCGGTAATCAAAAACATGTATATAGATAATTGCCATTCGATAGTATTAAGCTATTGAATGGCAATTATCTATATACATGTGGGTAAAAAATGAGAGAAACGCTCAGTCTTCAAATTACTTTTTACAAACCTCTTTCACAGCTCGAAGAAATTCCTCCTTACTGAGCGAAGATTTATTTAAAGTTATAGAACGATTATTATATACGGTTTGCAGTGAACAGTGCAAAAATTCTGCAATCTTCTCACTATCCGTTACCCCCATTCGTATCAAAGCATGAATACGAAGTTCTGTATTAAGCCGCCCAGACTTCACTTCAATATGTTCTTCGGGACGTAGCAAACTATTGAAGTGCTCTACAAAATCAGGGTATAAATGTAGAATAATGGAATCAAATTTCTCATAAAAATCCTTCATTTCATCGCTCATGGTAGAAGTAGAACTAATCATCTTCTTTAAATCTTCAAGTTGCCCAGCCTTTAATTTACGGTTTAACTTTTTACGATACTCCTCCATACGGCAAATATAGGATGAACAAAGTTTGAATACCTGACCAATATACTCCTCCTTAATATAATTTGTGTCACGTAGAACCAAATTGAGCTTTTGCAGTTCACTATTAAGACTCTTCAATCTACCATTGGCCACATGTAGCTCAACCAAAGCTTTCCTACGTCTTCTTGTTTGCCTTCTCAAAAAGAAAAGAGCTATCAGCAATACAATAGTGAGAAAACTAATAAATAAAAGGAATAGCTTTAGCTGCTTCTGTTGCATATGATCACGTTCAATGTAGCTTTGATGTATCCTTCTCTGCAACTTCTGCTGATGAAGCAGTCGTACACGGCTCTTAAAAGTTATACCGATATCAGAACAATAAGTACTATAACGATAGGCTCGGTCCAACTGACCTTGTTCATATAAATAGGAAGCCAATGCATACAACGAACCAATATCACGATTCACAGCATATACATCAGCAATACCTGAGAGAATCATATTTTCCAGCCACTTGGTATGGTTGTGTTCTTTTTCATAAAGTAGAGCCAAGTTATAAGCTAAAATAGAATAATTACGACTATTAGGTAGAAGACGTTGTTTTTCCTTTTCCAACTCATCCCTAATGGCAATACGTTGTGCACCGGGAACATCTTGATATTTCCACACACGGCTATAAAGGTAGCGTGGCTCGTCAGGAGTGGCCGTCTGCAATACTGAATCTGAATATAACGCATAAAGTTGACCATAATGCTCATGTAATGCATCATCACCTAATGAATAGAGTTGCAACCGCGAGCAGAGAGTACGCATCTGACCATAATAACGCGAACGTAAGTAGCGAGGCATACTGGAAGAACAGAGTGAATGCATTACTTCAGAGGCTTGACTAAGCAAGCCATTAGCCGTATAAACAAAACCAATACCTAATAAAGATTCAATCTCACGATTCTTATCATGATATTGTCGTGCTAAATCAAGGCTTTGTGTAGTATACTTCATAGCCGAATCTGCATCATACACGCGATATTCTTGATAAATAGCCTGATTAAGTTCATACTGTTTCTCAAATGCCTTAGATTGTCTTAGTGAATGCTTCAACGCCTCTATTCGCTCCTCTTTCTGCAAAATAAGTTTATCAGAATTATCTATCAGACTATCTAATTGAGTAAACAATGCCTCATTTGCCTTAGCAGCACTATCTGAGATATGCTGCTTGCATCCAGCACAAAAAAACAAATATAGTAAGAAGAATAGGTTTAAACAAAAATGGTTTTTCATATTTCTATACTCGTTGGTAGAATTCATTTATTTAATAAATGAATTAAAAAAGTTACATACATCTTTGATTTTTAATATCAAAGTTCTAATTACAATCAATTCTACACACAACTTGTATGCAATATTCGCAAGAATTCTCGACATCTGCAAACAATTAACTAGTAATTTGGCTGCTTAACATAGAAATAACCAAATACGAAACACAAAAGCATCCACTCTTCTATTATACTTATATTGTTACTCTTAAATGCTTAACATTAATGATTATTGGGAGAATAAGAGCAATCGCTCTTAGCACAATACCATTCTATTCCAAAACATTTGTAACATTTCTGTAACATGTATGACATTTCCCTGCAACACCAAACTCTTTCCTTTGCAGCCGGAAATAAAATACATGTCTATGGAAACAATTTATCTGGGTATCGTCATCTTTCTGTTCGTACTCGCGATTTTCGACCTCGTGGTAGGTGTCAGTAATGATGCGGTCAATTTTCTTCAGTCGGCTGTCGGAGCAAAGGCAGCATCTTTCAAAACCATACTGTTCATTGCAGGCATTGGCGTCTTCATCGGTGCGGCACTCAGCAATGGCATGATGGACATTGCACGACACGGCATCTATCAACCGGAGCACTTCTACTTTGCCGAAATCATGTGCATTCTGCTTGCCGTCATGTTGACGGACGTCGTGCTATTAGATGTCTTCAACACTATGGGAATGCCTACCTCCACCACTGTATCCATGGTGTTCGAACTGTTGGGAGGTACGTTCGCACTGGCGCTCATCAAGGTCTATAATAGCGATGCATTGGGACTGGGCGACCTCATCAATACAGACAAGGCACTGTCTGTCATCATGGCCATTTTTGTATCCGTAGCCATTGCCTTCTTCTTCGGTATGCTGGTACAGTGGCTGGCACGTATCGTGTTCACCTTCAACTACAAGAAGAACATGAAATACAGCATCGCGCTGTTCGGTGGTATAGCTGCCACCAGCATCATCTACTTCATGCTGATAAAGGGGCTGAAAGACAGCTCATTCATGACCCCTGAAAACAAGCAATGGATACACGACAATACCGCATTGCTGATAACCGGTTTCTTTGTATTCTTCACCATACTGATGCAGATACTGCATTGGTGCAAGATAAATGTCTTCAAAGTAGTGGTTCTGATGGGTACTTTCGCCCTCGCTCTTGCCTTTGCCGGCAATGACTTGGTGAACTTTATCGGTGTCCCCCTCGCAGGATATTCCTCATTTATTGACTATACAGCCAATGGTACGGCCGCCGGCCCCGACGGATTCCTGATGTCCTCACTCCTCGGTGCAGCCAAAACCCCGTGGTATTTCCTTATCGGTGCAGGCGCCATTATGGTTTATGCACTCTGCACATCCAAGAAAGCCCACAACGTTATCAAGACTTCCGTGGACCTTGCCCGCCAGGATGACGGTGAAGAGAACTTCGGAAGTACCCCGATAGCCCGTACGCTGGTACGCTTCAGCATGACTCTGGCTAACGGAATATCCAAAACGATGCCTGAAAGCAGCAAGCGGTGGATGAACACACGCTTCCAGAAGGATGAAGCCATCATAGCCGACGGCGCCGCTTTTGACTTGGTTCGCGCCTCCGTCAATCTCGTATTGGCTGGTCTGCTCATCGCCTTGGGAACTTCCTTGAAACTTCCCCTTTCCACCACTTACGTCACCTTTATGGTAGCCATGGGTACATCGCTTGCCGACCGTGCCTGGGGACGTGATTCGGCGGTATTCCGCATTACGGGTGTGCTCAGCGTTATCGGCGGTTGGTTCATCACTGCCGGAGCAGCGTTCACCATCTGTTTCTTCGTAGCACTGATTATCCATTTCGGCGGTACGGTTGCCATCCTGGCACTGATTGGTCTGGCAGTCTTCATGCTGATTCGTAGCCAAGTGATGTACAAAAAGCGCAAGGAGAAAGAAAAAGGCAACGAGACCTTGAAACAGTTGATGAAGAGTACGGACAACAATGAAGTCATCGAATTGCTCCGCAAGCATACCCGTGAAGAACTGGTGAAGATTATGGAATTCACAGAAGAGAATTTTGAACGTACCGTCACTTCCTTCCTACACGAGAATCTACGCGGACTGCGTCGTGCCATGGGCTCAGTAAAATTCGAAAAACAACTCATCAAGCAGATGAAGCGTACCGGAACACTTGCCATGTGCCGTCTCGACAACAATACCGTACTGGAAAAAGGACTCTATTACTATCAAGGCAACGACTTTGCCAGCGAACTGGTGTACAGCGTAGGCCGTCTTTGCGAACCTTGCTTAGAGCATATAGACAATAACTTCAATCCGCTGGATGCCATTCAGAAAGGAGAATTTACAGACGTAGCCGAAGACATCTGCTATCTGTTACAAGTATGCCGCCACAAGCTGGAAACGAACAATTATGATGAACTGGAAACAGAGATTCGCAAAGCCAACGACCTCAACGGACAGTTGTCTCACCTGAAACGCGAAGAGCTGCAACGCATCCAAAGCCAGAGCGGCAGCATCAAAGTCAGCATGGTATACCTGACTATGATACAAGAAGCCCAGAACGTAGTGACCTACACCATCAACCTGATGAAAGTAAGCCGCAAGTTCCAAGTAGAAAAAGAAGAGTTATAAGTTATAAGTTATGAGTTATAACGCATGGTACATAACATGCAACTTATAACTCATAACTCCTTAAGCCCCATCTTCTCCGCCCGTTGCAACATAAATGCACGGGCGGCTTCGTATTCATTGGGAATGATGCCGTCCAAAATGGCATCCTTAATGGCACTCTTCAAGGCACCTACCTGCTGGCAAGGAGAAAGGCCGAAAGTCTTCATGATTTCTTCACCACTGACCGGAGGCTGGAAATTACGGATACGGTCGCGTTCCTCCAAATCCTTCAGCTTCTGGCGTACCAACTGAAAATTATTAAGGAAGCGTTTCTTACGCTCCATATTCTTGGAAGTAATGTCGGCTTCGCACAGTGTCATCAGGTCGTCTATATCATCACCTGCCTCAAACAAGAGACGACGCACTGCCGAGTCGGTCACTACATCATCCGCTATCACAATGGGACGCATGTGCAGGCTCACCATTTTCTGCACATATTTCATCTTCTCATTCATAGGGAGCTTCATCTTGCGGAAAATATCGGGTATCATCTTCTCGCCAATGAAATTATGGTTATGGAACGTCCAGCCCGCACGGGGTTCCCAACGCTTGGTGGCAGGCTTGGCTATATCATGCAGAAGAGCTGCCCAGCGTAGCCAAAGGTTGTCGGTCTTCTTGCTGATGTTGTCGAGTACTTCGAGCGTATGGTAGAAATTGTCCTTATGGGCGCGTCCATTGCGCGTCTCCACGCCTTGCAGCCTGACAAGTTCCGGGAATATCAGTTCCAGCAGACCACAGCGGTCCAGCTCAATGAATCCCTTAGACGGAATAGGTGACAAGATGATTTTGTTCAGTTCGTCTGCAATGCGTTCTTTGGAGATGATGGAGATGCGTTCGCGATTACGCTCCAGAGAATCGAATGTCTCATCGTCAATATAGAATCCCAGCTGGGTGGCAAAACGGACACAGCGCATCATGCGCAAAGGGTCATCACTGAAAGTTATATCAGGGTCGAGGGGAGTCCGGATGGTCTTTTCCTTCAAGTCTCCAATACCGCCAAAGGGGTCGACCAACTCGCCATAACGCACCCGGTTCAGGCAAACAGCCAGTGCATTGATGGTAAAATCACGGCGGTTCTGGTCATCCTCCAATGTACCGTCCTCTACAATAGGCTTGCGGGAATCGTGTGTATACGATTCTTTTCTTGCACCCACAAACTCAACTTCCGTACCATAGTACTTCAATTGTGCCGTACCGAAATTCTTGAAGACGGAAACATGCGCCCCACGCCCCAGACGCTTACCCAGCGCCTCGGCCATGGCAATGCCACTGCCTACCACCACCACATCAATATCCTTGGAAGGACGTTGCAGGAAAATATCACGTACATATCCACCGACTACGTAACATTCCAATCCCAATTCATCAGCCGTTTCGGATATCCGCTTGAATATATCATCACTAAAATATTGCTTCAGTTCTTCTGCCGTCAAATCTATCATAAATAATGCGCTAATGTAATGAATACGCAAATGTGTTAATGGTCTATTAGCACATTTGCACATTAAAATGCTGCAAAGATAAAGATATTATTTCTATTTTTGTGGACTCTAACTCCAAGAACAACAAATATGAAAAAAGTAATACTCCTTGCATGCCTATGCTGTACACTCTTCTCTTGCGAAGATGTGGAGAAGAAGGCCGGTGAAAAACTACAAGCTGCCCGCGAAGCGTTTGAACTCGGCAACTACAATGAAGCGAAGATTCTGATTGACAGCATCAAGATGCTCTATCCCAAAGCGTTTGAAACTCGCCGTGCAGGCATCGGCCTGATGCAGGAAGTGGAACTGAAAGAGCAGGAAAAGAGCCTGGTCTATCTGGACAGTATGCTTCAAGCCAAGCAAAAGGATTTCGATGCAATCAAAGGGAAATACACTTTTGAAAAAGATGCCGAATACCAGAATATCGGCAATTACCTTCATCCTTCCCAAGTGATAGAAAAAAATCTGCATCGCTCTTTCCTTCGCTTCCAGGTAGACGAAAACGGAGTCATGAGCATGACTTCCATTTATTGCGGAGCCCATAATATCCACCATGTGGCCATCAAAGTCACTGCTCCCGACGGTAGTTTTGCCGAAACACCCGCCGCCAAAGACAGCTACGAAACCACTGACCTCGGTGAAAAGATTGAAAAGGCAGACTTCAAACTGGGAGAAGACGGAAACGTCATGGGGTTCCTTTATCTGAACAAGGACAAGAATATCAAAGTCAACTATCAAGGGGAACGTCCCTATTCCATCACCATGACTGCCGCCGACCGCCAGGCCCTTGCCAGCGTCTACGAACTGGCACAACTGCTGTCATCCATGACGGAAATAAAGAAGAATATGGAAGAAGCCAATCTCAAAATCGAATTTGTAAAAAAGAAGATGGAAGAGAGAAAAGACAATGCACAAGAATAAAAAGAAGGAAACCGGATGATATATTCATTACTTAGTCATCCGGTTCCCTTTTTATTATCAGTAAAGCCTTACCAAACTAATTTAGGTAAATAACGGCTCAGACATGTACGCAAAGCAGACAGAGTGATGGGTTTTACCAACACTTCCGAGGCTCCGCACTCCAAGGCTTTTTCGCGGTCGGCAGTAAAGGCGTAAGCGGTCTGCATAATGATGGGAAGTTCCTTATCCTTCTTGCGAATAATCACCGTAGCATCCAGCCCGTTCATAATAGGCATTTTTATATCCATCAGAATAGCTTCCGCCTTGTCGCGATTCTCTTCGAACAAATTTACAATATCCTCACCATTCTTTGCCCATAGTATCTCGCATTTCTTGCCGATAATAGCCTTTATCAGTTTAAAGTTACTATCATCATCTTCCGCAACCAGAATAAGCGGACGGTAATCTCCTGACACTTTTTCTATTTCCATGACCTATGCGTTTTGTTTATATAGGGGCAAAGATATAAAAAATAATAGATTTGCACTATCTTTGCAGCTCATTAAAAAAATATATAATGATTTCTATAGACGGGCTGGCCGTAGAATTCGGCGGAACTACTTTATTCAGTGACATATCTTTCGTTATCAACGAAAAAGACCGTATCGCCCTGATGGGTAAAAATGGAGCGGGGAAAAGTACATTGTTGAAAATCCTGGCAGGTGTAAGACAACCTACCCGTGGAAAAATCTCAGCCCCCAAGGACAGTGTCATAGCTTACCTTCCACAGCACCTTATGACGGAAGACGGACGTACCGTATTCCAGGAAGCGGCGCAAGCCTTTGCCCACCTGCATGAAATGGAAGCTGAAATAGAGCGCCTCAACAAGGAACTGGAAACGCGTACCGACTACGAAAGCGACAGCTACATGGAACTTATCGAGAATGTCTCCGCCTTAAGCGAAAAGTTCTATGCCATCGACTCCACCAATTACGAGGAGGATGTGGAAAAAGCACTGCTCGGACTGGGCTTTGTACGCGAAGACTTCAACCGCCAGACCAGTGACTTCAGCGGCGGATGGCGCATGCGCATCGAGCTTGCCAAGCTGTTGCTGCAAAAGCCTGACGTGCTGTTGCTAGACGAGCCTACCAACCATCTGGACATAGAATCCATACAATGGCTGGAAGATTTCCTTATCAGCAATGGAAAGGCTGTCATCGTCATCAGCCACGACCGTAAATTCGTAGACAACATCACCACCCGTACCATTGAAGTGACCATGGGACGGATATACGATTACAAAGTAAACTACTCCAAATACCTGGAACTCCGCAAGGAACGCCGCGAACAGCAACAGAAAGCCTACGACGACCAGCAGAAGTTCATTGCCGAAACCAAGGAATTCATCGAACGGTTCAAAGGCACCTACTCCAAAACCCTGCAAGTGCAAAGCCGCGTAAAAATGCTGGAGAAGCTGGAACTGCTGGAAGTGGATGAAGAAGACACTTCAGCGTTACGCCTCAAATTCCCTCCTTCTCCCCGCTCAGGCAATTATCCCGTCATCATGGAGGGAGTAGGGAAAAGTTACGGTGACCATGTGGTCTTCAAGAATGCCAACCTCACCATAGAACGGGGAGACAAGGTTGCTTTCGTTGGTAAGAACGGTGAAGGAAAGTCAACGTTAGTGAAGTGCATCATGAAGGAAATAGAACATGAAGGCACCCTCACGATAGGACACAACGTGCAGATTGGATATTTCGCACAAAACCAGGCCTCATTGTTGGATGAGAACCTGACCGTATTCCAGACCATCGACGATGTGGCAAAAGGGGAAATCCGCAACAAGATACGCGACCTGCTGGGTGCCTTCATGTTCGGTGGCCCCGAAGAGTCCATGAAGAAGGTCAAGGTGCTTTCCGGTGGAGAGCGCACGCGCCTCACCATGATAAAGCTTTTGCTCGAACCGGTGAATCTGCTGATACTGGACGAACCGACCAACCATCTGGACATGAAAACCAAAGATATCCTGAAGCAAGCGTTACTGGATTTTGACGGTACCCTTATCCTCGTCAGCCACGACCGTGACTTCCTGGACGGACTGGTAAGCAAGGTATATGAATTCGGCAACAAACAAGTGAAAGAGCACTTGAGCGGCATCTACGAATTCCTTGAAAAGAAGAAAATGGACTCCCTCCGCGAACTGGAACGATAAGCATCTGCTAAACCCGGCGTCCGAACAAATGGCCGATACATATTGTTTTCATTTTACTAAACACTTAACTAAGAGATATTAAAATGAAACAATATGATGCCATCATAATAGGATTCGGCAAGGGCGGCAAGTTATTGGCCGCCGAACTGGCCGAACGGAATTGGAAAGTAGCCATCGTGGAACGTTCCCCTCAGATGTACGGAGGAACATGTGTAAACGTAGGATGTATCCCTACCAAAGCTCTGATTCACGAATCGGAATATGCGGAAAAAAGATACTATGACGATTATAAGAACCAGTCCAAACTGTATGCACTTGCCGTGGCGCGGAAAGACAAGCTTGTATCCTTCCTGCGTGAGAAAAATTATGAAAATGTAAAAAACAAGCCTAATATAACCCTCTATGACGGAACTGCTTCTTTCTTGTCCGAAAATACAATCCGTATAGTCTCCGGCAAGGACGAAACGATTCTTGAGGGAAAAGAGATATTCATCAACACCGGGTCCACCCCTATCCTGCCTGCCATCGACGGACTCAAGGAGAGCAAGTACGTATATACCAGTGAGACCTTGCTGCAATCGAACAAACTGCCCGCACACCTGCTCGTCATCGGCGGCGGTGCTGTCGGATTGGAGTTTGCCACTATGTATGCAGGCTTTGGAAGCCATGTCACACTGCTGGAAGCGGGAAACCGCTTTCTGCCTAAAGTGGACCGCGACATTGCCGCCTCCATGCTGGAAGCATTGAACCGAAAACGTATCAATGTCCGGTTGAACGCCCGTGTCCAATCCGTGTACGACACAGCCGAAGGAATAACTCTGACCTATACGGACAGTGCAAACGGCACTCCCTACTACCTGAAAGGAGATGCCTTGCTGGTAGCCATCGGTCGCAAGCCTATGACTGCAGAGCTGAATCTGGAAAAAGCGGGTATACAAACAGACAAGCGGGGAGCCATCGTTGTCGACAACCAATTACGGACTACAGCCCCACACGTATGGGCCCTGGGGGACGTAAAAGGAGACGAACAGTTCGACTACTTGTCCATCGATGATTTCCGTATCATCCGTAATCAACTCTTTGAAAACAAAAAAAGGAGTACAAAAGACCGGTATCCAATCCCCTTTGCCATTTTCACCGACCCACCGCTGGCACATATAGGACTGACGGAAGAGGAAGCGATGAAGAACGGTTATTCCATACATGTGGCACGTATCCCTGCTGCCATGATTCCACGTGCCCGTACGCTACACAGCATAGACGGTATGCTCAAAGCTATTGTAGACATCCATACCGGACGGATTCTGGGTTGTACCCTACTTTGTGCCGATGCACCAGAAGTAATCAATACCGTAGCATCAATCATGAAAACGGGACAGCGTTACCATTTCCTGCGGGACTTCATTTTCACCCACCCCAGCATGAATGAGGGATTGAATATGTTATTCAAACCTTTTTAGCATTTTCTATTTGGTAATTAAGTCCTTAACCTCTATCTTTGCATCCGTCCAAAGATAGAGGAATGAAAAAGAAACAGTACATAACCTATATTCTTTTTTTCATCAGCTTGATAATGCTGGTGATACCCGTCATTCCCCACCATCATCATGCCGACGGAATGATATGCATGAAGAATGATATCACCGCCGATTGCTGCGGACACCGTCATAGCCCGGGCAACGAGCACTGCTGTTGCGACACGGGATGCATGACAACCCACTTTGTACAACAGACGCCCAGCTCTTCCAATGATGTGTGTTCACATCCGGATGCCTTGTGGGCAGTTACCCTACTCATTGAACCTTTTTCCAAGTTACTCATCCTACCCGAGTTTGACATAAGCAGGCAGGAGTGTATCTATCTGGAATCTCTTCATAGCACATTTATCATATGTGCTACGGGACTTCGTGCCCCTCCGTCTCTTCTTGCTTAACTGTTACCGGAACATCACCGGGACAGATTTCTATCCGGCATAAGGAACAATGCAATTTGGTTGCACGCCCTATGCCCTAACTTTGTATTCAAAATCAAAAAGTAAGAACAAATATCATCATGAAAAAAGTTATTTTCATGGGAGTCTTGGGATTATTCCTTTTAGGCTCCTGTAACAGTAAGTCCGGAGACAGCCACGAAGGACATAATCACGAAACAGAAGAGCACAATCATGACGGACATGACCACGAGGGACATGACCACGAACATGAGGGACACAACCATGAGCACGAAGAGCAGGAAAACCATGCCGGAGGAAGCGATGAAATCATCCTGCCACCAGCAAAGGCGCAAGCTGCCGGCGTAGCAGTCAGCACTGTTGAACCGGGTAGTTTCCATCAAGTCATCAAGACCAGCGGCCAGGTGATGGCAGCCCAGGGAGACGAGAGCGTAGCCGTAGCTACAGTAGCAGGCGTGGTTTCCTTCAAGGGAAAAGTTATCGAAGGAATGAGTGTCAGCAAAGGTACTCCTTTGGTGGTATTGTCATCCAAAAACATGGCCGACGGAGACCCGGTGCAGAAAGCCCGGATAGCCTACGAGGTTTCCAAAAAAGAATACGAGCGTATGAAAGCGCTTGTAGGCAACAAAATCGTATCTGAAAAGGAATTCGCGCAAGCCGAACAGATTTACGAAAATGCCCGTATCAGTTACGAGGCAGTCGCAAAGAACCATTCGGCAAGCGGCCAGGCTGTTGTTTCTCCCATCAGCGGTTATGTGAAGAATCTGTTGGTGAAAGAAGGGGACTACGTCAGCGTCGGCCAGCCGTTGGTAAGCGTCACCCAGAACCGCAAGCTTTTCCTGCGTGCGGATGTATCCGAAAAGTACTATCCTTACCTAAACAGCATCGGTTCTGCCAACTTCTGTACTCCTTATAATAATAAGGTATATACATTGAAAGAACTGGGCGGGCGCATGCTTTCTTATGGAAAGGCTTCGGGTGAGAACGGATATTATGTACCCGTAACTTTTGAATTCGACAATAAGGGAGACGTTATTCCCGGCTCGTTTGTAGAAGTATTCCTATTATCCTCACCAATGGAGAACGTGTTGTCTCTTCCTCACAGTGCGCTGACCGAGGAACAAGGCAGCTTCTTTGTCTACCTGCAACTGGATGAAGAGGGCTACAAAAAACAGCTTGTCACCCTGGGTGCCGACAATGGCGAAAGTGTACAAATCCTTTCCGGCATAAAAGCAGGCGATCGCGTCGTAACCCAAGGAGCCTATCAAGTGAAGCTGGCATCGGCAACGAATGCTATTCCGGCACATAGCCATGAACACTAATCTCATGTACAATTTGACAATTTACAAAGTACCATTTCGCTATGCAGTATAAGGGTTACGTGACGAATGGGGAGTGTAAAGTCAGATAAACAAGAAATATTAGATAAAACAGCAAGTGCGGCTGACATTGCGCAGCCCAATTGTACATTGTAAATAGTAAATAAAAAGATGTTAAACAAAATAATTGGTTTTTCTCTTCAGAACCGCATCCTGGTGCTGGTAGCATCGGTGCTGTTGCTGATTGGCGGTACTTATACCGCCATGCATACGGAAGTGGATGTGTTCCCTGACCTCAATGCGCCGACCGTGGTCATCATGACCGAAGCAAATGGTATGGCAGCAGAGGAAGTGGAACAGCTGGTCACTTTTCCCGTAGAAACGGCTGTAAACGGTGCAACGGGTGTGCGCCGTGTACGCTCTTCCTCAACGAACGGTTTTTCTGTAGTCTGGGTAGAATTCGACTGGGATACAGATATCTATCTTGCCCGGCAGATTGTCAGTGAGAAGCTGGCAGTCGTCAGCGAATCCTTACCGGCCAACGTAGGCAAGCCGACACTAGGCCCACAATCGTCCATTTTGGGCGAGATGTTGATTGTAGGTCTGACAGCAGATTCGACCTCTATGCTGGATTTGCGTACCATTGCCGACTGGACCATACGTCCCCGCCTGCTCTCTACGGGCGGTGTGGCACAAGTTGCTGTACTGGGTGGCGACATCAAGGAATATCAAGTGCAGCTGGACCCGGAACGGATGCGCCATTACGGCGTAACATTGAGCGAAGTGATGAACATCACCCGCGAAATGAACCTGAATGCCAATGGTGGAGTGCTCTATGAATATGGCAATGAATATATCGTACGCGGCGTACTTTCTACCGACAAGGTAGACCAGATAGCCAAGGCCGTGGTGCGGAGCAACGGAGTCTCCGGCGCCCCTATCCTGCTGGAAGATATTGCCGACGTCCAAGTCGGAGCCAAACTTCCTAAACTGGGTACCGCCTCGGAACGCGGTAAGCATGCCGTACTGCTGACAGTCACCAAGCAACCCGCCACAAGCACGCTGGAGCTTACAGACAAACTGGAAGCTTCCCTGCAAGACCTGCAGAAGAATCTACCGGCGGACGTAAAGGTTTCCACAGACATCTTCCGTCAAAGCCGTTTCATCGAAAGTTCCATCGGAAACGTTCAGAAGTCGTTGTTGGAGGGAGGTATTTTCGTTGTCATCGTGCTTTTCCTGTTCCTTGCCAACATACGTACCACAGTCATCTCGCTGGTGACACTGCCGTTGTCACTGATTGCCTCCATCCTTGCCCTGCACTATATGGGCTTTACGATAAATACCATGAGCCTGGGAGGTATGGCTATCGCCATCGGTTCGCTGGTGGATGATGCCATCGTGGACGTGGAGAATGTCTACAAGCGTTTGCACGAAAACCGACTGAAACCTGCCGGCGAGCAACTTCCTATTCTGGAAGTGGTGTTCAATGCTTCGAAAGAAGTGCGTATGCCTATCCTCAATTCAACGCTGATTATCATTGTCAGCTTCGTACCACTGTTCTTCCTTAGTGGTATGGAAGGTAGGATGTTGGTACCACTGGGTATTGCGTTCATTGTGGCATTGGCGGCTTCAACTGTTGTGGCACTGACCGTAACGCCGGTACTTTGCTCCTATCTATTGGGAAAAGAGAAAACGAAAAAACAAAACAACGAAAACAGCGATTCTGCCGTAGCACGCAAGATGAAGCAATGGTATGGTTCTGCACTGACTTTCGTATTGGGGCATAAGAAAGGGGTACTGGGAGGTACTATCGGACTATTTGTAGTAGCGCTCGGCTGTTTCTTCACCCTGGGCCGCTCGTTCCTGCCGCCTTTCAATGAAGGTTCGTTCACCATCAATATCTCCTCGCTTCCAGGCATTTCCCTGGAAGAAAGCGACAAGATGGGGCACCGTGCCGAGGAGCTGCTGCTTTCCATCCCCGAAATACAGACCGTGGCCCGTAAAACGGGACGTGCAGAGCTGGACGAACACGCTCTGGGAGTAAACGTCTCTGAGATCGAGGCACCGTTTGAGTTGAAAGACCGCTCGCGCAGCGAGCTCGTGGCAGAAGTCCGCGAAAAACTGGGTACCATTGTAGGGGCAAACGTGGAAATAGGCCAGCCTATCAGCCACCGTATAGACGCCATGCTATCCGGTACAAAGGCGAACATCGCCATCAAACTGTTCGGCGACGACCTGAACCGCATGTTCACTCTGGGCAATGAAATCAAGAGTGCCATCCAGGGGATTCCCGGTATTGCCGACCTGAACGTGGAACAGCAGATTGAGCGTCCGCAACTTGTCATTTCACCCAAACGGGAAATGCTTGCCAAATACGGCATTTCACTGCCCGAATTTTCGGAGTTTGTCAATGTCTGCCTGGCCGGTGAAGCCGTTTCCCAAGTTTACGAAAAGGGAAAGAGCTTCGACCTGACCGTACGCGTGAAAGACAACCTACGCGACGAAATGGAAAAAATACGCAACTTGATGATTGATACGGGTGACGGACAGAAAATTCCACTGAACTATGTAGCGGAAATCCGCTCGGCCATGGGTCCGAACACCATCAGCCGCGAGAATGTAAAGCGTAAAATCGTCATCTCCGCCAACGTGGCCGACCGCGACCTGCGAAGTGTAGTCAATGATATACAAGCCCAGGTAGACGCACAAATCAAACTGCCGGAAGGATACCACATCGAATACGGCGGACAATTCGAAAGCGAGCAGGCAGCAAGCCGCACGCTGGCACTTACTTCGTTCATGTCCATCGTGGTGATATTCCTGCTCCTCTACCATGAATTCCGCAGTGTGAAGGAGAGTGCCATCATCCTTATCAATCTGCCGCTGGCATTGATAGGCGGTGTATTCGCCCTGCTCATCACAACGGGAGAAGTGAGTATCCCCGCCATCATCGGTTTCATCTCACTGTTCGGTATCGCCACCCGAAACGGAATGCTGCTCATCAGCCATTACAACCACTTGCAGCAGGAAGAAGGCTATGGCGTCTACGACAGCGTTATCCGCGGTTCGCTCGACCGTCTGAATCCAATCCTGATGACCGCCCTATCCAGTGCACTGGCACTTATCCCGCTGGCTCTCAGTGGCGACCTGCCGGGCAACGAGATACAAAGCCCGATGGCAAAGGTTATCTTGGGCGGCCTTTTAACATCCACGTTCCTGAACGGTTTCATCATTCCGATTGTTTACCTGATGATGCACCATAACCAACAACCTAAAACGTCAGACAATGAATAAAAGATTTTTCATATTCAGCGCCGCCATCCTCGCTTTTGCGGGGATGAGCGCACAAACGTCCGGCATTGATGCCGTGCTCCAGCAGATAGAGGCCAACAACAAGGAATTGCAGGCTAACTCCCACCTCATTTCCTCACAAAAACTGGAGAACAAGACAAACAACAACCTCCCCGACCCTACACTGTCATACGCCCACCTTTGGGACTCCAAGAACAGTGACGAGACAGTCGGCGAAATGGTCATCTCGCAAAGCTTCGACTTCCCCACGCTTTACGCCACCCGAGGGAAGATGAACCGACTCAAGACAAATGCACTGGATGCACAAGCCACCGCCTTCCGCCAGCAGATATTGTTGCAAGCGAAGGAAGTATGCTTGGACATCATCATGCTGCAACGCCAGCAAGCCCTGCTCGACGAACGGTTGAAGAATGCGGAGGAACTGTCGGCCATGTACACCCGGCGTTTGGAAACGGGAGATGCCAATGCACTGGAAACCAACAAGATTAATCTGGAGTTGCTGAATGTACGCACGGAAGCCCGCATGAACCAGACGGCACTTAACAATAAACTGAAAGAGCTGCTTGTCCTCAACGGAAACCAGCCGCTCACACCGGGACGTCCCAGACCCGGTACCACACCCGACGCCCAAACACTCGGATTGACAGAATACCCGGCAGTGCCGTTGCCGGCCGACTTCCACCCGCTGGCCGACGAACTGCTGGCTTCAGACCCCACCCTGCAATCCTTGCAGGGTGAAAGTTCTGCCGCCCGGAAACAGATTTCGGCAAGCAAGCAAGGCTGGCTACCCAAACTGGAACTGGGTTACCGTAGAAATACCGAATCGGGGCATCCGCTGAACGGTGTAGTAGTAGGCTTCTCTTTCCCGCTTTTCGAAAACCGCAATAAGGTCAAGATAGCCAAGACACAAGCGCTCAACATTGACTACCAAAAGGAGAACGCCGCACTGCAAGCCAGCTTCGCCTTGTGGCAACTCTATGAAGAGGCCAAGAACCTGCACGCTTCCATGGAGGAATACGAGCGCACCTTCCATCAACAGCAAGACCTTTCTTTACTGAAACAAGCACTTATGGGAGGACAAATCAGTATGATTGAATACTTCGTTGAAATATCGGTTGTCTATCAAAGCAAGACAAACCTCCTGCAACTGGAAAACCAGTATCAGAAGGCAATGGCACAGATATACAAGAGCCGGTTATAAATAGA
The DNA here is from genome assembly GCF_003603515.1 of Bacteroides sp. AM32-11AC. NCBI lineage: Bacteria > Pseudomonadati > Bacteroidota > Bacteroidia > Bacteroidales > Bacteroidaceae > Bacteroides > Bacteroides sp. AM32-11AC. Next base: position 137,416 of record NZ_QTNH01000005.1, read on the forward strand.
AAGAGCTGTCTGCGGTTGGCAGACAGCTCTTTCTATTTCAATATATTGTAGTTATAGTTTTGTGACTTTACCCATAAACAGAATAACTCCCGTACTCTTCTCCTTTATCAGGAAGATGAAAGGACGGTCCACATAGAACGGAATTACCATACTTGGTCCGGAAGCGGCCACGTCCATTCCTCCGACAGTTACAGCCGCAGCTTCCGTCCCCTCTTCATTCACTTTCACATAAGTGAACTGTTGCAGCAAACTGATAAACAAATCCTCATCCGCCATTCCGGAAAAATCGGCCGATGGAGTAAAAGCCTCTTGCATTCCCATTGCCATCATATCGTCAATGAGTTCTTTATCATATTCCATTTCAAACCGGGGTAACTTAAGGTTCAAGGCAGAGCTTGATAAACTACTGTTCCATTCCCCCCAGCGCTCGTCATTCAGCTGCGGCAGGCACTCATCCAACGATTTTCCCTCTGCCGGCAAGAGCACCACCATACTGAAAGCCTCATTGCCGTAAGGCAACTCTGCCATTGAGAAATACTCATTCTCGGCATAGTTGAATCTCTCGTCACGAAGATTCATCATGTGTACAGTCGATTTGCTTCCGTCAGCATTCGTAAAAGCCTCTTCTGCCGTATCCGATTTTTTGAATTGATTCTTCCAAATCCCCTTGAAATAAAGCGCATTCAACAGATAAAGACGCGCCGTCTCCGGAATCTCATTCAAGACTTTGGGGATGCAATTATTCGTTTTCCCGGCACACCAGCCGTTTATAATGTCCGGAGCCTTGGGAGAGGCAAAATCCAGCTCCTGCACTTGCGCGTCATACATCTTTTTGTTTACGCTTACAAAGTCGTCATGAACACCGAACCCTTTCTTTATCCAGATGGAATTGGCAATTCCCAACTGTGTGGTATTGTCCAAATCGAGCAACGCCTCCACCAGCTTCTTATTATAGTTGTTCATTTCTTCCAACGAATAGCCCGAAAAGCCCAGGACATCTGTCATCTCAGATAGTGTGTTTCCCAACGCTCCATTGGCAATCATAGACAGACAGAGCGAAGCGCTCAAAGGAGAGATGAACAGATTGGGCTTTTCCACCTCAGTTTTACAAACCTGATTAAAGAAACGGAAAGCGAAATCCGTTCCTAAATCCATCATCTCCTGCTCGGCACGGGTCAAGGCAATGTCTTTGCGAGGCTTGGGTTGTGGTGAAGAGTTGTCGTCACTCTGGCAGGCTGCAAGGATACAAAGTAGGCTTAAGGCAGTAATCGTTTTTTTAAGCATAAGCAAAATAGTATTAGTTTTAAAACAGTTATCTATATATAGAAAATGCTTGAACAAACAAAATACTGCATTGAAGAAACAATAAAAAAATGATACACTCCTACTCAATTATTCCTCTACCAACATCAACCCCACCCCTCTGACTGTCTTTATGGACACCGTAGGATCGTCTTCCAAGCATTTGCGTAGTTTCACCAGATAGGTATCAAGGCTACGCGAGATAAAGTAGTCGTTTTCATCCTGAGTCTCCCAATTGTGGCTGACAATAGCACCCCGTTTCACTACTTGATTCTTGTTCTGTGCAAGAAGTCTGAGAATTCCGGCTTCGCGCCGACTTAACACTGTTTTCTCACCGTTTTTGTCATTCCTAAGGGTTGCGTGTGCGGCATCCAGTGTGTATTGCCCGAAGTGGTAGCAATCTGTTTCATTGCGCGAAGGCTGTCCTTTTCTCAATTTAAGCAAAGCATGTATATGTGCATCCAGTTCTTCAGCCACAAAAGGCTTCTTCACGTAGTTGTCGGCTCCTAACTTATATCCACTGGTCACATCTTTGGGCGAGCCCAACGCCGAAGCCAGTAGGATAGGTATATTTCCATCCACTTCACGGATGCGCTCCACCATCTGAAGACCATTCATCACCGGCATATCCACATCCGAGATAATAATATCCGGATGATACTCCTGATATGCTTTCAAGCCTTCTTGCCCATTAACAGCCGTAATAACCTCATATCCTCCAATCAGTCCTTCCAGACTGCTCTTTACGACATAGGTCAACATGGAATCATCTTCCACCAAAAGCAATTTAATTTTGTTTTCCATCTATCATTTTGTTTTCAGTATCCTCTTCCTCCGATGCTGACATATACAATGTAAATTCACTGAATTTTCCAACCACGCTGCTTGCCGTCACTGTCCCTCCATGTGCCTCCATCACCCGATACACATAGTTCAGTCCCAATCCAAACCCTGCGACCTTGCCCAAACGGGAGCTTTTGATGGCAGAACCACGCTCAAATTTATCAAATATCTTACGTTTATCTTCTTCAGAAAAACCGATACCGTTGTCGCGCACCTTGATGCAGGAATAACCTCCGCTGCACTCCGAAGTTATTTCTATCTCTACCTCCCCCTCGTCTTTAGAATATTTCACGGCATTGTCCACCAAGTTATAGACAGCCTCTTCCAGATATTCCTTGTCAGCATTCACTTCCTTGGCTTGCAGGTTTAACGTGAAATGCAACGGCTTGGTAGATTTTGCCTTAAAGGTTTCCCTTATTCTTTCAAGCATCGGTTCTAGCTTCACTTTCTCTTTTACCATCGTTAGTTTATCGTTTTCCAGCTTCGAGATAGTCAACAGTCTGTTTATCAACTTCAGCAAATGCACGGTTTCAGACTTCACCACTCCCAGAAAGCTTTTTTTCAATTCCGGCATACTTTCTATCTTCTCGTCATTCAACGCATCAGAGCACATCATGATAGAGCTAAGCGGTGTCTTCATGTCATGAATCATAGCATATGAGAAGTCTTCACGAAGCTTGGCCACTTTCTTCTGATAGATGATTACTTTAATCTGATAGATAATGCAACCGATTACCAAAACCAGCATGATAAAGGAGGCTATCATCAACAAGCCCATACGTTCAAAAAATACTTTATAAGGATTGACAAGAACAAGTTGTACAGCTTCAGTGGAATCTGATTTTATAGCAAATGGGGCAGACTTTATGATGCCCCATAGAGGTAATTTTTCTTTCTTACTAACTTGCAAAATGCTATCATTCTGAGGATTCATGGTACAAACAACAAAATTACTTTCAATACTATATTCCTTCAGCAAAGCAGATGCTATGGAATCCACTTTTAACAGAGACATTTTATATCCCATATTAGACAAGTTCTCACAAAAATAAGTCAGCGGATTTATGGTACCATTCACTTCACCTCCTATGACTTGTGTTCCTTCTGGAGTACATGCCATTCTTATTTTCATTTCATTTTCAATAGCCTCTTCCAAAACCTCACAACAATCCTTCTGAATATTATACCTTATAAGCATATAAGTATTATATATCCATACTGTCTGCAATGACAGTACAGCAATCAAACCTAAAAAGGTAAACAAACGAATGTATTTATATTTTTGTTTCTTCATTAATTTCATTTACGTTGCAAAGATATTAATTAAATTAAAACTTTAACCTAAAACTGACATTTTTCTAACAGATTATAAAAATCTTCCCTTATATTTTTGCGGTATTAAAAGAAAGAAATAATGTATAACTTTAAATTATTAGAACAATGAAAGAACTTATTATTGAATTAACCAAGGAAGAAGAAATGCAAATTTTTGGAGGAAGAGTTGTATATGAAATAATAAATATCAACGGAAAAGACATCCTCATCGTAAAGAATATACCAGAATAGCTTTACGCCACCAAATGAGAACTACAAATCCTCAAAAAACAAAGACGTAAACTTTAACGTAGAACTGACATTGCTCTAACATTAGTCCCGAAACAAAGCCCATAACTTTGCAACATCAAACCAAGAGAACACTAACAATTAAAGACTAAAATCAATGAAAACGAAAAAGAAGTATTATAACCCGCAATATCCGCAGAACACACTAAAGTTTCCGCCCCTGCTCTGTTGAGGAACAATGAAAGTTTAACGTAAAACTAACATTACCCTAACAAAAGATACAAAGTGAAGCGCTTAACTTTGCAACATCAACTTAAAACAAATACAACAACAGCAAAAAACAAAGAACAATGAAAGACATCAAATTCATAAGAGCCGGCAGATGCAGCAGGCCCAATCTGTGGAAACCACCCCGATAGGGAAATAAAGGAGATTCTTGAAAAAGTCTGTGCTTGAACAAAAAGTCAAAACAACACAAACACAGCAGCAACACAAACACACTCTCTTAAAGACAGGAAAGGGGATTTCAAGACAGACTTTTTCAAGCAAACCTCCAAACAGAGAAACAGCAAGTTTAACGTAGAACTAACATAACAATAACATACACAATGAAAGTCCCTACTTATCTTTGCAGTAACAAAATAGAACATATTTATTAATTTTTAAAATCAACTACTTATGAAATCAAGCTTATTATTCGCTGCAATTGTAGCAGTATCAATCACCTCATGTCAATCTACAGATGAGCCCGTCACAAACCAACCATTGCCTCAAAAAAATGCGGTTTATTCCTCCATTTACACTTCTGAGAAAATTGAAACGGCAATAAGAGAAATAGAATTTCAAAGTGCAAAAACCCAAAGACAACTTTCACTAACTGAAATCAGCCTTATTCATAAAGAGATATTCAAATCTCCTGAAAAATCTCCAATAACAGACGTTGATTTCTCTACTGTACAATTAACAGCAGAACAGAATGATTTCTTAAGTAAACTCTCTGCATATGCCTCCATTAGAAGCTCTTACAAGGATTTTTATTCTTTTTTAGAAGCGGTAAAAGAATCATTTGAAGAAGAACATGAGAAAGAAGCTGCAACAAAGATTTTCATTTTCCTTGAGAGTAACCACAATTTATTTAAAAACATCAATTTTGCCACAAATACAATCTCAACGAGGGCAAATATTTCAGCATGCGATGTCGCAGCAAGCCTCTCGAGTGTCATCATAGCTGACTTAGCCACTATGACGGGAGTAGGAGCTGCTGTCGGTGGAGCTATAGGAGTGGGTGCAGCATGGGGAGCAGCCTTAGTAGGCTGTGTAGGCGGACTTGCATATACAGCCGCATTTTGTTAAACCTATTATAAATGATGATGATTATGAATAAGATACTTTTCAGCGGTACCATTAGTCTGATTTTGATTATTACAGCATTCTTTATACCTATCGAATGGGTACAGAAACCGATTTTCTTATTAGGGATAATATCCATCTATACTCTTCTTAGAAAAAGATATACTGTTATGGATTATCTTCACCATCCTATACCCGCATTGGTAGCCATCGTCATCATCTTTCTTTTATCCCTCATTCTACTGTCAGGATATAACGCCACAATAAAGGTTGCAGGAGGAATTGTTTTGATTGTTTTATTGTACAAGCGCTTTGTACATATAAAAAGATTCAACCATTGAGTATATCACTAATACAAATAAACCCTTTCGGACATGAACAATTTATTACAGCAAGGAGATTTTCATATCTTTTCTTTCGACAAAAAGAAATATGTATTCCTATCCGGCAGCCAGCAGATTCTGGAAATAAGCAATCCCACGATGGATGCCTATTTCAAAAGATGCGCGGGAAGAGACGACGGCAATACCTTAGGAGACACCACCATTGACAAGGTGACGGAAACCCTTAAAAGTTTATGTACAGTACCTTCCGCCTGCTGCGAAAAGCAAAAACAAGATATGCTGACACTGAACATAACGCATGGCTGCAACATGTCCTGCAAATATTGTTTTGCTTCGACCCTGCAAGACAGAAAAAGCGTGATGTCCCTTTCGGTAGCCAGAAACGCAATTGCCAACATGCTTGAAGGTAATCCCGACAGCGAACGATACACCATTTACTTCTTCGGCGGCGAGCCGCTATTACACAAGCAGTTTGTCAGAGACGTAGTGGAAATAGCCAAAGAAGAAATCATATTCCGACGGAACAAAAACGTATGCTTCCTACTGAACACCAATGGCACATTGATAGACGATGACATGATGAACTTCTTTGTACAAGAAAAGTTCACCGTTACAGTCAGCATTGACGGGCCGCAAAAGGTGAATGATGCAAACCGGGTATTCTTTAACGGTCGCGGCAGTTTCAGACGAATAACCGAAAATATAGAAAGACTCAAAAAAGGTGGTGTGGATTTCAATCTAAGGGCTACCATCAGCCCAAAGAACACAAGGTTACTCGAGACGTTCCTTTTTTTCGAGAGCATGGAAGTCCCTTACTCTTATGCCTTTACAATTGATTCCGACGTAAAGGACCGGAGCACGACCCACTTTGATGCCAACGGCATTAAGACAATAGACAAGCAACTGGGCGAGGTCATGAACTTTTTTACCCGAAAGTTTATGGGCAAAGAAACCATCTACTGCAACGACTTTCAAAGGAATATCAACCGTCTAAGAACCAAGAGCGTAAGATACCAGGGATGTGCAGCAGGCAGAAGCAGCCTTATTGTAGACGAAGCAGGAGAGTATTATCCATGCCAGAACATGCTTTCCTATCAAGATATGTCCGTAGGAAATGTGTCCGAAGGTATTGATAACAGCAGATTACAGCTTTTCCGTTCAAAAGAAGTATCACAACTTGCAAGTTGCCGACAATGCTGGGCTAAATACTTATGTGGTGGCAGTTGCGAAGCAGAGCGACAGCTTCTGGGTCAAGAAAGTAAAGACTGGAAACAAAAATGCAAAATGATTCGGTTGGAATGGAAACATTTGATTCATTCCTATATCAAGCTAAACGATTTTATTAACAATATGTCTAACAAACACAAAATTATCGATTATGAAAAATTTAAAAGAGCTGGGGCTTAACCCCATTGACGAGAAGCAAGCAGAGAGTATTAACGGTGGATATATTGGAATACCTCCAATGATTATAAGACCGGAAGATTTAGTAGTATGTTGCCACAATATACCACCAATAAACATGCCAGGAGACATATGGAGCGACTTAATGTAATGTCTCCTTATTGGGGAAAAGAGTCAATCGAGCTATGAGAGCCCTCACATTGGAAGAATGTATCAACACGTATGGCGGTTGTTGCGTCTGCGATGCAGATACCGGTTTCAGCAATGTATTTGCAACACCGCTTACTATCAGAGACTCACTATTCAAACAGTAACTTTAAAAAAGAAAAAACAATGAACAAGTATTTTTATTTATTAGCATCATTATGTTTGGCTGCATTCTTCGGATGCCAAAACGACAATGACATGAATGCCTCCTTCAGCAAAGAAAAGGGAACAATTTCTGCTACTATAGATAGTGTCGGAAAAGTTCACAATTACCTATTGGAACAAATGAAAGATTCGGAAATCGGATTATGCATAAGCAATAAAACTAAAATGAAAGATTTAGTCAACTGTTTTCAGAGGCTGAATGACAATGGCAAATATTGCTATAATGAAATTATGACCAGAGCGGACAACGACAATGCCGACTTCAGCGAGTTTGAGAATATGGCAATCGAAGACTTTGACGTAAAAAGCATCCGCACACTCGTCTTAAAACGCATTAATGCAAATGACAATATCGACATTGACGTAAAAAAGGCTATTGAAATCATTTCCGACCCAGACGGAAATCCATTAAGCGAACAGAACCTTTCACTCATTGAGCAGAACAAGAACAAGAAAGGAGGGCATCTTCTAATCGTATTCAAAAATATAGCCGAAGGCTCGGATGAATATTGGCCACAAACAAGAGATTCCCAATCACGGGCCGTAATCGTTGCAGATGGGATAGGAGGAGTACTTGGCACAACCTGTAGCGGAGTGATGGGAATACTTTGGGGAGCAGGATTTTCATATGCCTGCGACATGTGTTTAAGCAACTAAATTGAGACTTATGTGTGCAAATACTACTGCAAAATACAATATGTCAATCATCGTGCTTTATATGATTTTCATTGTGTCATTTCTATATGACAAGCATTATGACATCATCGGAATATTGACATCAATCGCATTTGCCGTCCTATTTCCCCTTAGCATCCGAAAAGAACCAAAACAGACGGATGGCAAGCGTTTAAAGTCTCTGCTATTTGCTTGTACCTTTATGATAGGATTTCCTTGCGCTTTGAAAATAACTGAATTCCTAACAAACAAATCGTTTCAAGCAGACGGATGGCTGGTTGTATTAACTGGAATTGCCTTACAAAGCGCCCATTATATCATAAGTGTACGTAGAGAAAAATCAAAACCCTAAGATATGTTTTTAAGCGGTTGTTGCATCAGCGATGCAGATATCGGTTTCAGCAGCGCATTTACAACACCGCTTACTATCAGAGATTCATTATTCAAACATTAACTTTAAAAAGAAAAACAATGGAAAAGAACATCGAACACAAGGTAAAGCCTTTAACAAAAAAAGAGCAGAGAGTTGTATCGGGAGGATATGCCCCCACCGATTCTCCCATTAAGCCCATAGACGACAACAATGGTATGCCGGATTTTAAGACACCAAGCAAAGAGGATTTCAAATTCTATTAATCGCAATAGAAAAGCGCATTAACTAATAATAACCTAATAATATGAGAATTAGAGACACCCCGATTAAGAAAATAAACGAATAGAACGCAAATTAACAACATTAAAGAAGATGAAAACAATTAAATTGTGTGATGACAGAAGATTGGATGCAATACTTAAGACTATAATCGCATTTACATCATTAACATTAATGGCGCTTTGCGTTTTATATTTAAAAGATGAATGTTTTGATTTAAAAAAGGAAATAATGCATTCGATGAGAGTAGCTATTAGGATTTTAGTACTCTTTATAATGATAGATTATATTAAAATAAAAAAAAGAATGAACAATGAATAATACAGAAATACTTATCAGTTTGAGTAAGACTGAATTACAGAACATTAATGGTGGAGAGGTTCCTAGAGCATACTATATGGACCAAGATGTTATAAACCAAAATTGGGATAACCTTTGCACTTTGGGAGGTTTAATATGTGGCTTTTTTCAAGGATTAGTAGGTCTTTAATAAAATATGAAGTATGAAAAATTTAACACTTAATGAACAGCAGGAAATATATGGTGGCGGCTTTGAAGAAGGCCGAGAAATTGGGCATGCAATTGGCTCAACCCTTACTGGTGCCTTAGCTCTCTTCGGTGCATATGTATTTTTCAAAGGATTCATTCCTATTGTATAGAAAAAAATATTTGTGAAAGCCTGCTTTAATGCAGGCTTTTTCTTTTTCGCATCCCGAAGATGCCTTTCACCGTTAGCCCTCAAAAGAAAATCTGCAAATAAGATCTTTACAGACAAGCGGAGTCAGCGTGGAACTTTAACCTACGACTAACATTCCCCTAACATATCTTCTTCCTTTATCGCCCTACCTTTGCTCCATTAATTAAGAACAAAAGTATTAACCCTTAAAGCAAGAAGATATGTCACTTTTACCGAACGAATGGATAGAAAACAGCATTGAAGTCTACAACTATCAGCACACCACCAAATCACAAGCCATCTATTGGGTAGTATTGGCAGCCGTTACCGCCGCCCTCATCTCCCTCCCCTTTATCTATATAGACATCTCCGTACAAGGCAGCGGAGTGATACGCCCGGTAACGGAAAAGACGGAAATCAAGGCAGCCGTCACCGAACTGGTAGATTCCGTATACGTCCGCGAAGGGCAGCAAGTGAACAAAGGGGATATTCTGCTGCGATTCCGCACCAGCAATCCCGATTACAAGATTACTTATCAGACCAACTGCCTGAACGACTATGAAGCGCATCTGGCAGACCTCACCTATCTGTCACGCGGAGAGGTTCCTGCAAATTTCCGTTCTCCGGTGCGCCAACAAGAATATACCTACTTCACCAAACGGAAAAACGAACTGGAAACATCCCTCACTAAAGCCAAGAAGGAATACGAACGCGAAAAGATTCTGTTCAACAAAAAACTGATTTCAGAAGAAGAATATGACAGCTACTACTTTCAATATCAAAGCCAGCAGAATGAACTTGCCTCACTGATACAAAGCCAAATCAGTACTTGGCAAGCAGACCTGAACAGCTATCGCAACCAGTGCAACGAAATGAGCACCACACTGAAACAAGAGCAGAAGGACAAGGACATGTACATTGTACGCAGCCCGGTGGCAGGTACCGTAGACCAGTTCTCGGGCATCTACAAGGGCAGCAGCATTCAGGCAGGCCAGTCGCTTGCAGTAATCAGCCCCGACTCCACGCTGTGTACGGAAGTCTACGTAGCCCCACGAAACATAGGGTTCATGAGCATAGGCATGCCGGTGCATGTGCAAGTGGAATCCTTCAACTACAACGAGTGGGGAACTCTACCGGGAAAGGTGAAAGACATATCATCGGACTTCCTGACCGATGCCCAAGGCAACTCCTTCTACAAGGTGAAATGTGAAATGGAGCGCGATTACCTGAAACGGAAAAACGGACGGATAGGCCGGTTGAAGAAGGGAATGACAGTCAGCGCCCATTTCATGGTGACACGCCGTTCGCTCTTCGACCTGCTATACCAGAAGATGGACGACTGGGCAAACCCGCGACAATATGAAAGCGAAAACATGATGGCAAGAAACAATTAAAAAAGGAAACAATTATGAGACTCAGAAAAGGAATCAAAATCAAACAACACGACATTACGGACTGTGGGGCTGCCTGCCTCGCCTCGGTATGTGCCTACTACGGGCTGCAATTTCCCGTGGCACGCATCCGCCAATATGCCTTCACCGACCAGAAGGGAACCAATGTGCTGGGAATGATAGAAGCAGCCGCCAAGCTGGGGCTGTCTGCCAAAGGCGTGCGCGCCGAGTTCGATGCATTGAAGCTGGTGCCCAAGCCCGCCATTGCCCACATCGTAGTGAAAAGAGAGCTGCAACACTTCATCGTAATCTACAAAGTGGCGGACACGCACATAGTCTACATGGACCCCGGAGACGGACAGATGCACAAAATGGACCATGAGGACTTCCTGATAGAGTGGACGGGAGTGCTCATCTTGATGGAACCGGAAGCAACCTTCAAAACCGGAAATGAGAAAACCGGCATGACGAAGAAATTCCTTTCGCTGATGGCACCGCACAAAAGCGTAATGCTGCAAGCCGTCTTCGGAGCACTTATCTACAGTATTCTGGGACTATCCACTTCCATTTACGTCGGGAAAATCACCGACTATGTACTGGTGGACAGAAACCTGAACCTGCTCAACCTCATGGGGGTCATCATGCTCGTCCTGCTGTTGCTGCGCACGTTCATCGGCGCCATGAAAAGCATCCTTGCCCTGAAAACCGGACAAAGGATTGATGCGGCGCTGATACTGGGCTATTACAAGCACCTGCTGACACTGCCCCAGCAGTTCTTCGACACCATGCGGGTGGGCGAAATCATATCGCGCGTGAACGATGCCGTAAAAATCCGCAACTTCATCAACAACGTATCGCTCGACCTGCTGGTCAACGTCATGATACTGCTGTTTTCCGTATGCCTGATGTTCGTCTACTCGTGGAAGCTAGCACTGATTACCCTGCTGGCCGCGCCTCTGTTCCTGGTGATATTCTACAGCTTCAACAAGCTGAACCGCAAATACCAGCGCCACATCATGGAGAGCAGTGCCGACCTGGAGGCCCAACTGGTAGAATCTCTCAACTCCATCTCCACCATCAAGCGCTTCGGCATCGAGGAATATGCCAACCTGAAAACGGAAACGCGCTTCGTACATCTGCTGAAGAACACTTACCGCAGCATCTACGGTTCCATCATGGCGCAAGGAGGCATACAGTTCGTATCAACCGGAATCACAATCGCCATCCTGTGGCTGGGCAGTGTGCTGGTCATCGACCAGGAGCTTACGCCGGGCACGCTGATGGTATTCTACTCGCTGGTAGGATACGTCATATCGCCCATCGGTTCACTGATTTCTTCCAACCAGACCATACAAGACGCACTGATTGCCGCCGACCGCCTTTTCCAAATCATGGACCTGGAACGCGAACAGAACGAGGAGCAGAAGATAGAACTGACCGAGGAGATGGTAGGAGACATCAGCTTTGAAGACGTCTGCTTCAGGTATGGTTCGCGCAAGGAAATCTTCTCTGCGCTGAACCTGACGATAGAGAAGGGAAAGATGACAGCCATCGTGGGTGAAAGCGGTTCCGGAAAAACCACACTGATGTCACTGCTACAACATATCTACCCCATTCAAGGAGGACATATCCGCATCGGCAAGCATGACATCGCCGAAATAGACAACCGGAGCCTGCGCCAACGCATCGGCACCGTGCCCCAGCACATCGAGCTTTTCTCCGGAACCATCACCGAAAACATTGCCGTAGGCGAACTGCATCCCAAGATGATACGGATAAAGGCCTTGATGGAAATGCTCGGACTGGAAGAGTTCATCGAACGCCAGCCCAAAGGCTACCAGACCCAAATCGGTGAGCACGGCGTGAACCTCTCAGGCGGCGAACGGCAACGGATTGCCATAGCACGTGCCTTGTACAAGAATCCGGAGATTATTATTCTGGACGAAGCAACCTCTTCGCTGGACAACATTGCCGAAAATCAGGTAAAAATAGTAATGGAAGTGATGAAAGATGCGGGCAAGACAGTTATCATCATTGCCCATAGGCTGAGTACCGTGAAGCATGCCGACCGGATTATTGTGCTGCACAATGGTGAAGTAAAAGAGGAAGGGACACACGAGGAACTTTCGCAGAAAGACGGTTTATACCGCAAACTCTGGAAAGAACAGTTCGAGGTCCTTAAATGACAAGAACCCGAAAAGCTCCCGGACTGCAAATCCGGGAGGACGAAGCTCCTTGCCCGCTGTAGCCGAAAAGTATTTTCCTGCCTACGGAAAGTGAGCCTCGCCCCTACGGAAATATGGAATAGAGGTTTCATTTCTACAAACAAAGCCTTTATTCTTAAAAATAGAACTTCTATTCTTAGGAACAAAGGCTTTATTCTAAGATTTCTTAGGCACGAAAGGAACTTTGCATCACATGGAAAGGGAGTTTCTATAGAATCGCAGCCAATTCCAGTACCTCTTCCGGCAAATGCCCGCTGCGTATGCGCCATTCCTGGGGATAGAGGTTGTTGGCACGGTTACCTATATTCTTGACAAATCCCAAAGGAATCTGTTTGTAGGTGAGCAGAACAATGCCGCGCGGAGCAATCTCCGAAAGGACAACAGCCTCCTTGCGCAGATAGTTGATGGCTTGCTCGTAACTAATGTCTTCACGGGCAAAGGCATCCGGTTGCAATGCTATATTCATGGCAAGACCGTGAGCAGGCATCCAGTCTTTTCCTTTCAACTCGGCAACATCCACCCCGGCCTGCACGATACGGAGTGACGAACGCAAAGCCGACAACTCGGAGAGATATTCTTTAGGGAAAGCGCTGACGTTATTGTCATTGACGATAAATTCATAATTGTCCGGAGCCACAAGCCACTCACGCAGTGCCGAAAGCTGTTCTTTGGAAACACCCGGAATTTTCGCTCCTTTTCCTTGGGGTTTTCTTCCTTTTTCCCTGGATTTCACCTGCCCGGCCCAGATATTCCCGTCGCTCACGCCCGGTTTGCGGAGAACTGCCAAAAAGAATCCTTCCCCCTTCGTCCGATGGGGCAGGAAACGATAGGCGGGAAAGTCCTCTCCCGACAATAGATTACCCGTAATATTCCAGTCAGTAGAAATTTCCAACGGCAATACTTCCGCCCCGAATTCATCCCGTATCCAACGGATGTTCTCTTCGTTTTCCTTTGTATTATAGGTACAAGTACTGTAGATGAGAATGCCTCCGGGCTTCAAGCAAGGCCAGATATCCGTAACGATGCGACGCTGGCGCTGCCAGCAGATTTCCACATTCTCCCCACTCCACTCACTTACCGCAACGGGGTCTTTACGGAACATCCCCTCGCCAGAGCAGGGGACATCCGTCAATATGACGTCGAAGAAGTCCGTCAAGGAAGAAAAATCCGCCGGGTCATTATTAGTGACCACCACACCGGAATGCCCCCATTTCGTAAGATTCTCCGCCAATACCTGCGAGCGGTTGCGGATTACCTCATTGGCCACCAGCAAACTGCCTGCGGGCAACACGCTACGGGCATGCGTGGATTTCCCGCCGGGAGCCGCACAGAGGTCAAGCATCACCACCGGTCCTTCGCCCACATACCGCCTCAAAGCCTGCTCCACAAACATGGACGAAGCCTCCTGCACATAGTAGCAGCCTGCATGAAACAGCGGGTCGAAAGTGAATGTCAGCCGCTTGTCCAGATAGTATCCGGCAGCAGACCAGGGAACATGCTCCAAAGAGGAACGAAAAAGACTGAATGAAGATTCCGGTAATTTATCTTCATTCAGTCGGATACTGACCGGCTGCTCCCCTTCCAGGGCAGCAGCCAGCTTTTCATATTCTTCCACACCCAAGAGGGCGCGTGTATAATCGGTGAAAGATGAGGGTAACTCCATGCTTTGAACTGTTTTATGGCAGCAAAGATAGTGCAAAATACGTTTCACCAATCTACGGGGCTAAACAAAAAGCACGGTTCAATACTCTTTTTAAAAACTGAGTTTCACCCCTGCAAAATAGGAACGCGGTGCACCTGGTCCGTAGATATAACCGGAGTCACGGCTTGCCCCCTTGTCAAAATCTTTTTGATAAGAATTGAATATATTCTGTACACCGGCATTGAGCTGTAAACAGAACCCTTGAAAATCAAAGTCGTAAGCTATCTTTGTTCCAAGCTCAAAGAAGTCCGGACTCTTTACCAATACGTCTGCCTCACCGTTCACCTCCGAAAGCAGATGGGGAACGTACATCCGCCCGGTATAATTGCCATTCAAAGCTATTGAGAAGGCTTTAACCGGCATATAGGTAGCTGTAAAGTAGCCGTAAACGTCGGGAGTACGCAGTATCTTGTCGCTGTAACGTTCTTTCTCCGACAAGTGCTCCTCATCCGCACTCCATTCTTCGGGAGAGTCATAGATACTTCGTTGAAGCGTCAGCCCTGCCTGCAACTGAACCTTATCCTTATAGGCAACCTTTCCTTCCAATGTGCCGCCATACACTTTAGCTCCCGAACCATTGATGCGGGTCCGTATCAGATAAGCACTACCGTCCGGGTCTTTCACCGGAGGCGTCAAGACAAACGGGTCGGAAAGTTTCGTGTAGAAGCCTTCCACCAGTAAGTTTGCCTGGAAATCTCCGAAATAGTGGTACCAATCTACCGAAGCATTGAAGCTGCGCGAACGCTCTTCCTTCAATCCTTTGGCGCGGACAATGGAAACCAACTCTCCACCCACATTACTGATATGCAGATCTTCATCAAACGCTTGTGGAGCACGGAATCCCTCAGCATAACTGAAACGGATATTCACATCCTGAGTAGGATTATAACGGATATTGGCACGGGGACTGAAAACAGCCTTGTCCATGATGCTGTTTTTATCCACGCGCCCGCCAATCAGGAAACTCCACTGTTCGTTCTTCCACTCATTCTGGGCATAGGCGCTTGCTATATTCACCATTTGGTTCAACGGGACGGGGGTATATTTCTCAATCAGTTGTTGCAAGCGGTCACCCGTTGCCGTAGGATCTTCGGCCAAAGCAGCATCACGATACTTCTGTACGTCCGTTGCCTTGTCATGCAGATTGTCGTGATTGAACTCAATGCCTCCGGTCAAATCGGCAGGCATGAACAAGCACTTGTCAAAATGATAAATATACTGGGCACCCAGCACACCGGTAAAGTCCGTAGTCATCCCATAAGCGCTGTAATAACTATCGCGCACGATATGCTGAGCCGAAGCATAGGTGCTGAACGTATGTTTCTGGTCCTTAGAGAAAGCTGTGAACTTGAGCCCACCCGTATTGATAGAGTGCTTCAGCTGCTCCACAAGTCCGGGTGCTCCGGTACCATTCAAGTCGGCATCCTCGGCTATATGGGGCGGCAAGCTGAAACCACTTCCACCACGGCGGAATTCCTCCATATGATGGTATTCAAGGCTTAGCTTGGAATAGGCACTTGTCCGGTAGTAAGCATTCAGACCGATAGTCTGGTTCTTCAGTTTCGGCAATTCGGAGAAACCGTCTCCATTGGAATCCCAGGCCGAACGGTGCCTATTTTGTCCATACACATAAGCCCCCATCTTATTGTCCGAAGAGACAAGGGAGAGGTTCAAGGCCGTATTGTTATCGAACGAACCGGAACTGTCGAAATTGGAAATGGTATGCGAGAAAGAACCTGAATTACAGACCGGTTCCTTCGTAATGATGTTCACTGTTCCGGCAATGGCCGAAGAGCCGAACAAGGCGGAACCGCCTCCACGCACCACTTCCACACGCTCTATCATATTGGCCGGAATCTGCTCCAGCCCATACACACCTGCCAAAGAGGAGAAAATGGGACGCGAATCTATCAATATCTGGGTATATTTTCCACCCAGGCCGTTGATGCGTACTTGTGAGTAGCCGCAATTCTGGCAATCGGTCTCTACCCGCACACCGGGCTGAAAGACCAGTCCTTGCGACAAAGTATGCGAGTTTGTCTGTTCAAACAGTTTAGGAGTGACCACTTTGACCAAGGTAGGTGCCAAGCGCCGGGCAGTCTCGCTACGATTGGCAGTAACTACCACTCCATCCAGTGCCACCATATCTTCTTCCAATTCAAAGTTCTCCTCCAAGGTCTTGCCACGTTTCAGAACGACTTTGCGCTCCTGCGACTTATACCCTACAGCACTGACGGACAAGGTAAACTCACCTTCGGGCAGATTCTTTAGAAAATAGTGACCGGTGGCATCGGTCATGGTCCCGATGGTGGTGCCTTTCAGCGAAACTGTCATATAAGGCAAATGTTCCCTTGTACTTTTTTCTATTACATGACCGACAATATTGGCATCGGTACTCTTCAAATCTTCGGCATAAACAGTTGATGAGAGTAACAGACATACTGCTCCCACCACAAAAAATATATATTTTTTCATGTACTTCTAAAATAATATGTTAATCAATGAAGTTGACGCAATCCCACAACGGAATCGCCATAATCTATCGGATTCAAAGAAAGGAAGGGGGAGCGCGCAAACAGATGCCGCCACGAGGCTTTACACACTTAATGCATTCCGTGGCAGGCATGCTCAGTACACGCAACAAAACAAGGAAAACCGTCGCGGCAACCGGAAGCGGCGGAAAGGAAGAGGAAACGAAAGAGGCAAGATAGAAAATGGTTTCCAACTGCACCTCTGTATGCCCATGCTGCCCCTTGAATGGATGGGAATGCACAATGATAACGCCATTCACCACATGCGAGTGGGTAAACAGCGTAATTCCTCCCAGATAGGCAATGAACAGCAGAGGGAGGATATACTTCATTATATTCTTCAACTTCGTCAAGACTTCCCAATAAAACAGATGTGCGAAGATAGCAGTATTTACAATAAGAGACAACCCGGTTTATATATTTACCTCTATTTACAGTCACAAATACCTACTTCTTGTTATTCCAGGAAAAAGACAATAGAGCATTTCCATTAAAAATATCGTCTTATTTCCGGTTTTCTAAAAAAAATATCTTCTCTTTGCAACTTTATAAAGGTGACGATACGTCTAACCAACAAAGAAACAAATTAAAAGACCATAGATTATGAAACGTATCATTTTTGGATTAATGCTTGCCATGATGTTCTGCACACTGGTGCAAGGCGCAAACAGAACCGTAACAGAGAACGACGGTCAAGGGAACAAGAAAAGAGTCATCGAATTGAGGGACACTGTCATCAATGGAGAAACCGTAACAGACACACTCAGTGTCATGACTTATGAAAACAGTGCCGGCAGTAGCAATGCTCCGGAAAAATGGAGAACCCACCACAGCAGCGGTATGGACTGGAATGGGTTCGACCTCGGGAGCAAGACCTCGGAAACCGTGATTGCCGTAACAGCCATCGTCTTTGTATTCGGACTGCCGCTACTCATCATATTCGTAGTATTCTTCTTCCGCTATAAAAACCGGAAAGCCAAGTACCGCCTGGCGGAACAGGCCCTGGCCAGCGGACAGCAACTGCCTGAAAACTTCTTCAAAGAAGCCGCAGCAACGGATATCCGCAGCAAAGGCATCAACAACATATTCGTCGGCATCGGCCTGTTCATCTTCCTTTGGGCCATTACCGGAGAATTCGGTCTCGGATGTATCGGCTTGCTCGTCATGTTCACCGGCTTCGGGCAATTGGTGATTTTCTACAGCCAACAGAAGAAGAACGAAGAAAAATGAGTCAGATGGGTGACATATCGTTAGTCGCACAGGTCGTGGTGTTTCACAACACCAGGGCCTTCGACCAGTTGGTAAAGAAGTACCAGTCGCCCGTGCGGCGGTTCTTCCTGCACCAGACCTGCGGCGACAGCGAGTTGAGTGACGACCTGGCACAAGATACGTTTATCAAGGCCTATACAAACATCGCTTCGTTCAAGAATCTGTCCAGCTTCTCAACCTGGCTCTACCGTATTGCCTATAACGTTTTTTATGATTATATTCGCAGCCGGAAAGAAACGGACGATTTGGATACGTACCGAGTGGACGCTCAATGCAGCACACTGCAGCAGGACGTGGGACAGCACATGGACATTTACCGTGCCCTGGCCACACTGAAGGAAATGGAACGCACCTGCATCACGCTCTTCTACATGGAAGACCAAAGCATCGAAAAGATTGCAGGTATCACCGGATGTCCGGCGGGAACGGTAAAAAGCCACCTCTCGCGGGCGAAAGACAAAATGGCTTCCTACTTAAAACAAAATGGTTATGATGGAAAATGATGATAAACTCCTGACTTCATTCTTTGCCGAACACCGGCAGGAAATAGCCGATAACGGGTTCAGCCGCCGCGTACTGCGACATCTGCCCGACCGTAGCCGCCACTTGGCGCAGATATGGACAGCATTCTGCTTTACTCTGGCCCTCGTACTGTTCGTCTCCCTCGACGGAGTGCAGCTGATACTGGACACCTTGCGCGAAACCTTCGACACTGCCATCCGGAGCGGAGCTTCAGAGCTTGACCCCAAGTCGTTAATCATTGCCGGAGTGGTATTGCTCTATTTCGGTTACCGCAAGATTTCATCTATGGCATAGTTGTTTTTCAATGATAAATCGTATCTTTGTCCCCTCATAAAACTAACTAAGAGGAGAAAGTTTTGAGAAAGATTCTATTCATCATATTATTCGTTTTTTCTATTGGGAATGCCGGGGCGCAAGCAACAAGCGATTCCATTGTCATGAATTATTTGAAGGAAATGGGCGCCCCCGTCACTTATAACAATGAAGTGAAATTGCTGATGACCGGCCATGACAAGTTCGTCGATCTCTTCGAGAATATCCGCCATGCCCGGCATCATATCCATTTGGAATACTTCAACTTCCGCAACGACTCCATAGCCAATGCCTTGTTCAGCCTTCTGGCAGAGAAAGTCAAGGAGGGGGTTAAAGTCCGTGCCATGTTCGATGCCTTCGGCAACTGGTCCAACAACCAACCATTGAAGGAACGCCATCTGAGATCCATCCGCGCCCAAGGCATCGAAATCGTTAAGTTCGATCCTATCACTTTTCCCTGGGTGAATCATGCCATACACCGCGACCATCGGAAAATAGTAGTGATTGACGGCAAGATAGGTTATACCGGCGGCATGAACATTGCCGACTACTACATCAACGGATTGCCTAAAATCGGTAAATGGCACGATATGCACATACATCTTGAAGGAGATGCCGTGCGCTATCTGCAGGGCATCTTCCTGACCATGTGGAACCGGGAAACGGGACAACACGTAGGTGGACCTGCCTACTTCCCGGATACTCAGCAACTGCCCGACAGTATTGCCGAAGAAATAGCCATCGTGGACCGCACGCCACGCGAAACACCACGCTCCATCAGCCATGCCTATGCTGCTTCCATACAAGCCGCACAGAAGAATATCCGAATCGTGAATCCCTATTTCGTTCCGACCAAATCAATCCGCAAGGCAATCAAGAACGCACTGAAAAAAGGTACTGAAGTGGAAATCATGATACCTGCCGTGTCAGACATAGCCTTTACACCGGATGCCTCATTCTATATAGCACATAAGCTGATGAAGAAAGGAGCCAAGATATATCTCTTCAACGGCGGCTTCCACCATTCCAAGATAATGATGGTAGACAGCACTTTCTGCACAGTAGGTACCGCCAATCTCAACAGCCGCAGCCTGCGCTACGACTACGAGACAAACGCTTTCATCTTCGACCCTAAGACCACCAATGAGCTGAATGCCATGTTCGAACGGGACGTGCAAAACAGTACACTACTCACTCCCGAAGTCTGGAAAAAGCGTTCCGGATGGAAGAAATTCGTAGGCTGGGTGGGAAACCTGATGACCCCCTTCCTCTAATTTTTAATTATTAATTATTAATTATTAATTAATTCTCCTACCTTTGCGTTCGGATAAAAACAGAGCATTACATCATGAAACAATATTTAGACCTGCTGAACCGCGTACTGACCGAAGGCGTAGAGAAAAGCGACCGTACGGGTACCGGCACCATCAGCGTATTCGGCCACCAGATGCGTTTCAACATGGATGAAGGCTTCCCCTGCCTTACTACCAAGAAGCTGCATCTGAAATCAATCATATACGAACTGCTATGGTTCCTCCAAGGAGACACCAATGTGAAATATCTTCAGGACAACGGTGTACGCATCTGGAACGAATGGGCGGACGAAAACGGTGACCTGGGACATATTTACGGGTATCAATGGCGCTCCTGGCCGAACTATAAAGGTGGATTCATCGACCAAATCAGCGAAGCTGTAGAAACCATCAAGCACAATCCCGACTCACGCCGGATTATAGTCAGCGCATGGAATGTAGGTGATTTGGACAACATGAACCTCCCTCCCTGCCACGCCTTCTTCCAGTTCTATGTCGCCAACGGACGGCTGAGCCTACAACTGTATCAGCGTAGTGCGGACATTTTTTTAGGAGTGCCCTTCAATATTGCTTCCTATGCCCTGCTCCTGCAGATGATGGCGCAAGTCACCGGACTGAAAGCCGGAGATTTCATCCATACCTTAGGAGATGCTCACATCTATCTGAACCATTTGGAGCAGGTAAAACTCCAACTATCTCGTGAACCGCGGGATTTGCCGCAGATGAGAATCAATCCGGATGTGAAAAACATCTTCGACTTCAAGTTCGAGGATTTTGAGTTGGTCAACTATAACCCGCATCCGCATATTGCAGGAAAAGTGTCAGTATAAATCCTACAATAAAAAGATAGAAAGAGAAAAGAATTTTACACACATATGATTAGTATTATTGCTGCAGTAGACAGAAAGAGAGGTATCGGCTATCAGAACCGGTTGTTATTCTGGCTTCCCAATGATTTGAAGCGTTTCAAAGCCCTCACCACGGGAAATACCATCATCATGGGCCGAAAGACTTTTGAATCTCTCCCCAAAGGTGCGCTTCCCAACCGCCGCAACGTTGTTCTGTCCACTCAAAAAGATTTGATCTGTCCCGGTACAGAAGTTTTTCCCTCATTGGAAGAAGCACTAAGCAGTTGCCAGCCCGACGAACACGTCTACATCATCGGCGGTGCAAGCGTTTATCGCCAGGCACTCCCCTTTGCAGATACCCTCTGCCTGACCGAAGTGGATGCAGAAGCCCCTCAGGTGGACGCCTACTTTCCCGAAGTCGCTCCGACTGTATGGCAAGAAAAAAGCAGGGAGTCCCATCCCGCAGATGAGAAGCATCCCTGCCCTTATGCATTCGTCGATTATATCCACCGGTAAAATTAATCTTCCTCTTCTTCTACCGTTATAGGCATCTGCCGCTTGATGGCTTCGTGGAAAGAAATCAAGGTTTCCGTACGCGCCAGTCCCAGCGGCTGCAACTTATCATGTATGATGCTCAGCAAATGATGGTTGTTGCGGGCATAAAGCTTTATGAACATATCATACTTGCCCGTTGTAAAATGGCATTCCACAATCTCGGGAATAGCTTCCAATGCTCTCGTTACAGCATCAAAAGAAGCAGGATCCTTTAGATAGATACCGATATAGGCGCATGTTTCATATCCTATCTTCTCCGGATCAATCACATATTCAGAACCTTTCAATATACCTAAGTTTGTCAGCTTTTGAATGCGCTGATGAATGGCTGCTCCCGATACATTACAAGCTCTGGCCACTTCAAGAAAAGGAATGCGTGCATTATCGGCTATAAGTTTTAAAATCTGTTCGTCTAAAGTATCCAATTGATGATGTCCCATTTCAAATTCTAATGATTAATAAATTACTATATCTCCCGCATATCTATACGGCAACATGCAAAGTTAGCTATTTTTTCGCCAATAAAAATACGGTTTATAACTTTTCTTGCAAAAAAAAGAATAATACCGCATATCAGGCATTTCAAAGTGCATATGCAAAATTCCATCTCGCACGACCGGAAAATTGCAGATGAGCTTTAAAGATATTATCTTTGTAGTAGCAATAATAATGAACCGTTATGAAAAAGTATTCCTTATTCCTATTATGCCTGATGGCAGCAATATCCTTGCATGCCCAAAGTTTTGCCGATTATTTTGCAGATAAAACCCTGCGTGTCGACTATATCTTTACCGGAAATGCAGCCAAACAAGAGATATGCCTGGACGGATTGTCTTGTCTCCCCTCTTGGGCAGGAAGGAAGCATCATTTATCTGAGTTGCCCCTGCAAGGAAACGGACAAATCATTATGCGAGATGCAGCCAATGGCAGCGTAATCTACAAAACATCCTTTTCTTCGCTCTTCCAGGAGTGGCTGGAAACGGATGAAGCCAAAGCGGTGACCAAAGGATTCGAAAACACCTTTCTCCTTCCCTATCCCCTCCGTCCTGCAGAAATAGAAATAACACTTCTCGACCCGCGTAGAAATGTACGGGCAAGCATGAAACATACGGTCAGTCCCGACGACATCCTGATACATCAGAAAGGTACTGCCCACATCACACCACATAAATATCTGCTGCAAAGCGACAATACGGCCAAATGCATCGACGTAGCCATCCTTGCAGAAGGATATACTCCCGAAGAGATGCCGGTATTCTACGAAGACGCAGCCATTGCCTGCGAAAGTCTGTTTGCCCACGAACCCTTCCGGTCCATGAAAAAGCACTTCAACATTGTAGCAGTGGCCAGCCCCTCCGAAGACAGCGGAGTAAGCGTACCACGCCTCGGAGAATGGAAACGGACAGCATTCAGCTCTCATTTCAGCACATTCTATTCAGACCGGTATCTGACAACCTCCCGTGTCAAATCCATACACGATGCGCTGGCGGGAATACCGTATGAACACATCATCATCCTTGCCAATACGGAAGAATACGGAGGCGGTGGAATCTATAATTCCTATACCCTTACTACCGCCCACCATCCCATGTTCCGCCCCGTTGTGGTACATGAGTTCGGACATAGCTTTGGCGGACTGGCCGATGAATACTTCTACGACAATGACGTGATGACAGATACCTATCCACTAGATGTGGAACCCTGGGAACAGAACATCAGCACAAGAATCGATTTCATTTCCAAATGGGAAGATATGCTTGCTCAAGGAACTCCCGTTCCTACTCCCTCTTCTGAAAGTGGAACATATCCCGTAGGTGTATATGAAGGAGCTGGCTATTCTGCCAAAGGCATTTACCGTCCGGCAGACAATTGCCGCATGCGCACCAATGAATACCCTACTTTCTGCCCGGTCTGCCAACGGGCCATCCGCCGCGTCATTGAATTTTATACTGAATAAAAACAAACTAAACTAAAAGAACTTATGATCAGACTTCAACGTATTACAACAGCTGACACAGACTTGTACAGCTACATGGAGAAATTAATGACTCAATCGTTCCCTTCAGAGGAGTACCGGGAACTGGAGGAATTGCGCAAGTATACAGATACCAAAACGCACTTCTATAACAATATCATCTTCCATAACAATACCCCGGTAGGTCTCATCACTTACTGGGATTTCGGACATTTTTATTATATAGAGCATTTTGCCATTGACCCCGCACAGCGTAACGGTGGATATGGAAAGAGCGTACTAAACCATTTATGCCAACTCTTAAAACATCCCATCGTCTTGGAGGTGGAAATACCCGAAGAAGAAATAGCTAAACGCCGCATTAACTTCTATCAACGGCAAGGATTCTCCTTATGGGAAAAGCCCTACCAACAACCACCCTATAAAACAGGCGACAACTACCTGCCTATGCTCATCATGGCCTATGGAGATATAGAATGTGGAAAGGATTTTGACTCTGTAAAGGAACACATCTACCGCGAAGTATATAATGTGAAATCTTAAAAACCCAATATACTTAAAACAATAAAGGTCGTTTCAACAAATGAAACGACCTTTATTATATCATTAAACTAACTTTTACTGACGCGGTTGCGCAGAATAGTTAATCTTCAAAGCATAAGCCTTACGAAGCGCTTCTTTGATATCTGTTACGATACCCATTTTCGTATCTTGGTCAACTTTCAAAGACACTGTCATCTGCGGCTGATCTTCTTCCTTCATACTGGCACGTTCACCAATAATGTAATCTTGAATTTCAGCAACTTCAGCATAGCTGTCGTTCAACTGGATACGGCTCTCATTACCTAACTTCTTACGAAATTCGGCAGTAGGTTTTCCTACATAGATAAACGTAACCAAAGACTTCTTTTCAAGTTTCTCCAATTCTGTAGCTTGCGGAACCTTAAACTCAACCTTCAATGTTACCTCACGCATCGTTGTTACAATCATGAAGAAGAACAACAAGGTGAAGATAAGGTCAGGCAGAGAAGAAGTGTTCAACGCCGGCATTCCACGTTTACCAGTCTTATTAAATTTTCCCATTACTTCTTTTCTCCGTACTTTTTAGGTTCTGCCTCAGAAATCTTCTGAGAATAAATTTCACGAATTGCATCTTGTTGTTCTTGATCCAACTCCATATAATTCTTCTGCCACTTTTCCTGAGCCAATTCATCACGCAACTCGTTATAAGCTGCTACCAACTCATTCTGTACAGACATATATGCTTTGTATGAAGAACCACGGTCACAACGCAAAGAAATCACATGGCCTTCCGTCACTTGTACTGTACCGAAGAAAGGAACATTCTTAGAAATCTTTTCCGGTTTTGTATCTTCGTTATACGGATTGGCAATAAATTCTTTTGCTTTTGCACGCAATTGGTCAACAGTAATATAATCATTCCCGCACATTAACTGGTCCTGCATGTTCAAGAAGACTTGCAATACGTTGCGTTCCTTCTTCTTTGCATCGTCCAACTTCTGGTCCTTTTCCGGTGGAGGCGGCAAACGTCTTGCCAAACCACGGTCGGTATCCATAGATGTTGTAATCAAGAAGAAAATCAGCAACAAGAAAGCGATGTCCGCAGTAGAACTTGAGTTAATTTCAGGAACTTCTCTTTTCTTTTTAGCCATTGTAATTATATCTTTAAATTGAGTTACCTCAATTGATTATGATAATTTTTTCTTAATGCTACTAAAAATGATTGCCAAGACTGTACCAGCAAACAAGATATAGATAGAATAAAGGAACATGTCAGTAAGCTTCAACCAGAAAGGTACGTTCTCAGTTCCGCTATAACCCGGAATAACAAGTGGTTCTTCACTACCCATAGTCCAAGAAATAACAACAACTGCAACCAATATAACCAAACCAATCAAAGATTTCAACGCTGCTCCCGGATTGTCTTTCAGTGCAGCTCCAAATTGGAACAAAACACCAACCACGGTAGCAATAATAGCTACAAAGAACAGAATGTACATCAAATAAATCAATGCGTCTGTATGAGCCGGTTGCCACATTTCTGCGTCAACGCTTGCCAACACTGCATCGCCCTGAGCATCTCCACCGAAGAAGAACATGCCCAACACTACCAAGATGATAGCGAACATGACATACAGTGCATAGTATGATACTTTATATGATAACTTAGCCATCTTAATTATTTTTTGTATTTCAAGTCATATTTGATAACCATATCCAACAGAGAGATAGAAGAATCTTCCATTTCGCTGGTCAAAGCTTCAATCTTAGCCAGGATGTAGTTATAGAATACCTGCAGAATCAAGGCAACGATCAAACCGAAGATAGTTGTAATCAAGGCAACCTTCATACCACCTGCTACAACCGTCGGAGAGATATCACCTACCTGCTGGATCTTATCAAATGCCTGCACCATACCGATTACAGTACCCAAGAATCCCAAAGACGGAGCCATAGCGATGAACAGTGTAATCCAAGAGCAACCTTTTTCCAGGTAACCAGCTTGTACACCACCGTAAGAAACTACTGACTTTTCTACTACGTCGATACCTTGGTCAATTCTCATCAGACCTTGATAGTAGATAGAAGCAATAGGACCTCTAGTGTTACGTGCGATGTCTTTAGCAGCTTCAACGTCACCTTTTTCCAAAGCAGCTTCAATAGCAGCCAAGAACTTCTTTGTGTTGATTTCAGCCAAGCTCAAATAAATGATACGTTCAATACAGAATGCAAGACCGATAACCAATGCGATAGCTACCAAACTCATGAAAGATGCAGTACCTTCAATAAACTTAGTTTTGAGTTCTTTGTGGATACCACCTTCTGCAGCTTCCATAGCGGCAGGAGCAGCAGCGTCAGCAGCAGGTGCTACAGCTGCTTGTTCAGTTTGTTCAGCTGCAGGAGCATCTTGAGCCTGAGCAAGTTGAGTTGAGCCAAATGTTAAGACTCCCATCACAGCAACAATTGCAAATAACTTTTTCATTGTGTGTCTAATTTTTAAGATTAATTAATTGATTTATTTATTATAATTTGTTGTTTTATCTCCATTTTATCACACTGCGGAGAGACGGGGATTCGAACCCCGGATACCCTTTAGGGGTATACACGCTTTCCAGGCGTGCCTCTTCAACCACTCGAGCATCTCTCCAATAGACGCCTTTTCTGAAATCGGGTGCAAATTACAAAAAAAATGCGAACCACCAGCGTTTTCAGCTACAAATGTATTCTTTTTTTTGTTGTTCTGCCTCATTCTCCCCGTTTTATATTAAATAAAATCTCAAAATTAATAAACTTTAAAATCTTAAAGAGCTTATTTGAGCATTCCGAACACTTTTAAAGCGTTATCAGAAGTAACCTGGGCCACCTTTTCAGGAGAGTTCCCATAGATTCCGGCCACCTTTACCAAAGTATCCTTAACATATGCGCTTTCGTTCCTCTTGCCTCGATTGGGAACCGGAGTCAGATAAGGGGAATCGGTTTCCAGCACGATGCGTTCCAAAGGAATATTCTTCAAGACTTCGGGCAAAGTTGATTTCTTGAAAGTCACCACACCATTTATTCCTATCATGAAATCCGCAAATTCCATAATCCTGCAGGCCTCTTCCGAGGTTCCCGTAAAACTATGGAAAATTCCTTTCAAAGGAGTCTGCTGATAGGGTTTCAACACATTATATATATGGTCAAACGCTTCCCTACAATGCAGCACTACCGGCAAACCGTATTCCAAAGCCCACTCAATCTGCTTGTCCAACACCCTTTGCTGCTCTCTAAGAAAAGTCTTATCCCAATACAAGTCCATACCAATCTCGCCAACCGCAACAAATTCATTCGGTGAAGCCAGCTCCCGGGCCACTATTTCCAACTCCTTTTCATAATCCGCACCCACAGAGGTAGGGTGCAATCCAATCATCGGATAGCAATACCCTTTATATTCACGGCACACCCGAAGCATAGGTCCTATGGTGGTACTATCGATATTGGGCATAAAAATATGCGTGACTCCTGCCTCACGGGCACGAGCCATCACTTGAGGCAAATCCTCTGCAAACTCTTCTAAAAAAAGATGGGAATGTGAATCAATCAATCTCATTCTTCAACTTACTCTTTGCGTTTCTCACCGGTACGGTAATAATAGATTATTCCATAATCACGGCATAAATCCAAACGTTTCTCATTGGGAGTGACCTCCTCGAATTTCTTTTCAACCTGGTTCCATATATCCAAAATCAAACCATCCGCCTCTGCACGCATCGAAGCCAAGGTGTCCAAACTGCGGGCTGTCAAAGATTGAAGATTCTTTTGCTTCTCATAACTATCCATGAAAATATCATAATGCACCCTCACTTTTGCAATCGTAGGGTTATAAATGGGAATTCCTCCCTGGGATATACGTTTGTTTTCCCCATCCACGATTTTACGCCCCCACTCTGCCAAGGCAGGCTCTGTCGATAAATCAGGCACATTATTGTTGCTTGTGTCCAAACCGTAATATTCCTTATGAGCAATACGCACTTCAGAACGGATGACAGCTAAATTCAACACCTGGATAAAATGAGAAATATACAGACGGGCAGTCTTTACATTAGCCTGATGCTTACGTCCCGCCCGAGCCTGCCGCTCAAAACAGTCGGCATAATAAGCTTGCGCAGCTTCAAACTTTGTAAGAAAATTCCGCGCATCAGTCAACGCCTTCAAAGATACGGCCAAATCATACACATTACATATATCACCCTTGACGACCACTGCTTTCAGCGCCCGTATTCTCGCTTGATCTGTATTAGGCAATCTTCTATAAGGCATTTTCTCCCGGATTTAAAGTTATACTTCCCGATGCATCAGGTTAGCCATCAGGTTCTTCAATTCCTCTTTCTTTTCATCTGCCACCTTCACCGCCAACAGACTTTCCATTGCGCGTTCACAATACTCTTCCATCTTTTTCTCACACAGTTCCTTGACGCCAATCCGGTTATACAGTTCCGTCACCGCAGCAACTTTCTCCTCCGGGTTGAATGCAACAGCATCCACCCAAGCATTCAAGCGGGTCAACTGCTCCTCATCCGCATGTTCAAAAGCCTTTATCAGCATGTAGGTCTTTTTATTGCACAGAATATCACCTCCAATATTCTTTCCAAAGACGGCAGCATCGCCATAAACATCCAGGAAATCATCTTTCAACTGAAAAGCGACACCCAAGTTCATGCCAAAATCATACAACTGCTCCGCATCTTCAGAAGAAGCCCCTCCCAAAAGAGCGCCAATCTTCAAGCTTGCAGCCAACAATACCGAAGTTTTCAGACGAATCATTTCCAGATACTCCTCTGCCTTCACATCCTTCCGATGTTCAAACTCCATATCCAGCTGCTGTCCTTCACAGATTTCCAGTGCAGTCAGGCTAAATATATCCATCACCTCTTTCAGGTGTTCAACCGGACATTGAGCCATAAACTGATAAGCTAATACAAGCATTGCATCCCCCGAAAGGATGGCAGCATTGTCATCCCAAACTTTATGTACCGTCTCCTTACCACGGCGACGGTCTGCATGGTCCATCAAGTCGTCATGCAAAAGAGTATAATTATGATACACTTCAATCCCCGTTGCAGGGTTAAAAATACGGGTAATATCCTCCTGATACAGATTGTAGGCCATCAACATCAATACCGGACGGATTCTTTTTCCGCCCATGGACAACACATAGGTAACGGGAGCATATAAACCTTGAGGAGTACGGGTAAACTGCAATTCTGCAATATGAGAATTTATTCTTTCTAAAAGCTCGGAAGCTGTAAACATGGCATTTTCAGAATTTAGGGAATAGCGGATAATGAAAAGAGGCTGCATTCCGGCAGCCTCTCCCACTTATATATATTTTATTACTGCAATCTAAACATTACAGGCACGGTATACTTAACACGAACGGGTTTACCACGCTGCATACCGGGTTTCCACTTCGGCATGCCCATAATCACGCGGACAGCTTCTTTGTCCAAATACGGGTCAACGCCTCTCAGAACTTTAGCATCTACGATACTACCGTCCTTATTAACCACGAACTGTACAGTTACACGGCCTTGAGTTCCGTTTTCCTGTGCAATAGTAGGATATTTAATATTCTTGCTCAAATACTGCATCAAACCAGCCATACCACCATTCGGGAACTCAGGCATCTGTTCTACCACCTCGAAAATAGTCTGTTCTTCCGGTTCTTCCTCTTCCACTGCTACGGGAACATATTTGATTTCCACTGCCTGGTTCAATTCTTCAGAAGATACAATGGCCGTTTCTTCCACGTCAGCATCGTCTTCAACGATAGTCAACGTCTCTGCAATTGAAGGGGCTTCGGGAGGCGGAGGAGTAACCTGCTCCGGCTGTTCTGTAATAGGGATGATTTCCTCTTCAAAAAATACGTCGGTAATAGCCTGGCTCGTGTCAATCTTGATGTCACGCTTTGTCCACTCGAACGCAACAAACATGAAAGCGAGCACGATTACATAACCGACAAGCAGCCAAGTCGACTTCTTACTCTCCAGGTCTGCCTTAGGTGATTTCTTAATTTCCATAATTTATAATATAATTTTAGTGTTTCTCATTTGGGGCAAATATAGCACTTTTCCCAAGAATGTTCACGCTCTGCTGTTTTTTTTTACACAATAGGCGCTCCATTTTCATTTTTTTAATCCTTCAAAAACCTCCATGTGCTTTTGTGCCACAAATGTAACGAGATATTTTAAAAATACCGTATCTTTGGCAAGAATTTTAAATGAAATATTGAAATTTTCTGTTTTGCAGGTGTTATACCTATATAACTATAGCATAAAAGTCATGAAAAAGATAACAATAGCAATCGACGGTTTTTCCTCTTGCGGGAAAAGCACTATGGCCAAAGACCTCGCCCGCGAAATCGGTTACATATATATAGATAGTGGTGCCATGTATCGGGCAGTAACATTATATAGTATAGAGAATGGTATTTTCCAGGGTGACCGCATAGATGCCGAAAAACTGAAAAGTCTAATAAAGGATATACATATTTCTTTCCGCCTGAACCCCGAAACCGGACGCCCAGATACCTACCTGAACGGAGTAAATGTAGAAAACAAAATCCGTACCATGGAAGTATCTTCACGTGTCAGCCCCATTGCAACATTGGATTTCGTACGCGAAGCTATGGTAGCACAGCAACAAGAGATGGGCAAGGCCAAGGGTATCGTTATGGATGGGCGCGACATCGGCACTACCGTTTTTCCGGATGCCGAGCTGAAAATTTTTGTAACCGCCACCCCCGAGATACGGGCACAACGCCGCTATGACGAACTGAAGGCCAAAGGGGAAGAAGCCAGCTTTGACGAAATTCTGGAAAATGTGAAACAACGGGACTATATTGACCAAAACCGGGATGTAAGTCCGCTGCGCAAAGCTTCTGACGCTTTATTGTTGGACAACAGCCACCTGAGCATTTCCCAACAAAAGGAATGGCTGGCGGAACAATTCGAACGGGTTACAAAGGAGAAGAACTGAACCGGATATGGCAAAAGTAGAAATAGACGAAGGCTCCGGCTTCTGTTTCGGAGTTGTCACCGCAATAAACAAGGCAGAAGAGGAACTGGCGAAAGGAGGAACCCTCTATTGTCTGGGAGACATCGTGCACAACAGCCGTGAAGTGGAACGCCTGAAGGCAATGGGGCTGATTACCATCAACCATGAGGAATTCAACCACCTCCACAACGCCAAAGTGCTGCTGCGTGCTCATGGAGAGCCCCCTGAAACTTATGACATTGCCCGCCGCAACAATATAGAAATCATTGACGCAACCTGCCCGGTCGTACTCCGCCTGCAAAAGAAGATTAAGCAAGAGTACGTCCAGGAAGACAACCGCGACAAGCAAATTGTCATCTATGGCAAAAATGGACACGCCGAAGTACTGGGTCTGGTAGGACAAACCACCGGAAAGGCCATCGTCATCGAAAAGCAGGAAGAGGCAAGGAAACTGGATTTCAGCAAAGACATCCGTCTCTACTCCCAGACCACAAAGTCTCTGGACGGATTTCAAAACATTGTGAAATACATAGAGGGACATATCTCACCGAAAGTCACTTTCGAGTCCTATGACACTATCTGCCGACAAGTGGCAAACCGGATACCTAATATCCGGAAATTTGCAGCTTCCCATGATTTAATATTCTTTGTCAGCGGCAAAAAAAGCTCTAACGGCAAGATGCTGTTCAGTGAGTGTAAAAAAGTCAATGCCAATTCACATTTGATAGACAGTGCCGAAGAAATAGATAGTTCTCTGTTAGCCGGTGCCAATTCCATCGGTGTCTGCGGAGCCACTTCCACCCCCAAATGGCTGATGGAAGAAATTTCAGAAGCCATAAAGTCAAAACTTAAATAACAGTTTGTCATCCTTTTGGAACAGCAAATTAACGTAATTTATTAGTCACCGCCTCAGCTTTTTACTATCTTTGCGGCATGAAAAAATAGTCCAAATCTATTTTTCATCATGATTATTAATACTAAACAAAAAGATTGTTATGGGAACAGTTAAGTGCATTGGTATCTTGACATCAGGAGGTGATGCTCCGGGAATGAACGCAGCCATACGTGCCGTGACACGTTCGGCTATTTACAACGGACTTTCAGTTAAAGGTATATATAGAGGTTACAAAGGTCTGGTAACCGGCGAAATCAAAGAATTCAAAAGCCAAAATGTCAGCAACATCATCCAGCTGGGTGGTACAATCCTGAAGACAGCCCGCTGCAAAGAGTTCACGACTCCCGAGGGCCGCCAGATTGCTTACGACAACATGAAGAAAGAAGGCATTGACGCCTTAGTGATTATCGGAGGCGACGGTTCGCTGACCGGTGCTCGTATCTTTGCACAAGAGTTTGACGTGCCTTGTATCGGGCTGCCGGGAACTATCGACAATGACCTTTATGGAACAGATACCACTATCGGCTACGACACCGCGCTGAACACGATTCTGGATGCTGTGGACAAAATCCGTGATACAGCCACTTCCCATGAGCGCTTGTTTTTCGTAGAAGTCATGGGACGCGATGCCGGTTTCCTCGCTCTGAACGGCGCCATCGCCTCCGGAGCAGAAGCAGCCATTATCCCGGAATTCAGTACGGAAGTGGACCAACTGGAAGAATTCATCAAGAACGGTTTCCGGAAATCCAAGAACAGCAGTATCGTACTGGTAGCCGAGAGTGAACTGACCGGCGGTGCAATGCACTATGCAGAGCGTGTAAAGAACGAATACCCCCAATATGACGTACGCGTAACCATCCTCGGTCACTTGCAACGCGGTGGTAGCCCTACGGCACACGACCGTATCCTTGCCAGCCGTCTGGGCGCAGCCGCCATCGACGCCATCATGGAAGGACAGCGCAATGTCATGATAGGCATTGACCACGATGAAGTGGTATACGTTCCCTTCACGAAGGCCATCAAGAATGACAAACCCATCAAGAAAGACCTTGTAAATGTATTGAGAGAACTGTCTATCTAATGACAGACTGTTCAGATACCCCATAAACAGAGAAGGCGACATATGCGCCTTCTCTGTTTTTTACAACCATTTTTTCACTATACTTTCCGTCCTCTCCCACAGTTCTTCCATCTGTACATGCCGGGTGTACTTCTCCGAAAGAGACTTGGGACGGCAACTGGCATTCAATGTCCCCGTACGTTTACCGGCATCCTCATCCAGCAATAAGCCGACAGCTGTTGCAGCTCCCTTACGGGGAGTACGGATAAAAGGCCTAAAAAGTATATCTGTCAGCGGGTCAAACCACATATGCATGGTGATGATATTGGTAGACACAATCCCCGGGTCGGCCGCATTCACAACAATACCTTTGTGTTTGACGCGACTGGCCAAGTCGATGGTGAACAGAGTCAATGCCAGCTTCGTGTTGCTATATATAGGAATGCGCCAAAAGCCACCCTTCCTTCCCCGGAGGAAAAAATCCGGAAAGTCAAGATGACCGATGGCATACGTACAAGATACCATATTCACAATACGGCTCCCCTCTCCCATCAATGGCAGCAGCTTGCGGGTCAGCAGGTAAGGCCCTACATAATTGACACTCACCGTCCGTTCCAGTCCGTCTTCGGTAATGCGGCGTTCCGTTTCCATGGTTCCGGCATTGTTCATCAACAACGCCAACGGCTCTCCCCGCTTCAACAGATGCTCTGCAAATGCGGCCACTGAAGCCAGAGATGCCAAATCAATGGGAGCAGTCTCAATACGCGGATTACCGGTTTCACGCATCAGCAGTTGCCGCTTGGGTTCGGCAGCTTGGGGGTCACGGCATGCCATGATGACCTGATAGCCGGCAGTTGCCACTGCGCGGGTAATTTCCATGCCCATGCCACCGTCTGCCCCGGTTATAACAGCTAAATTCACTTTAATAATTAAAAATTGAAAATTAAAAACTAAAAATCAGCCTTTCGCTTCGATTTTCTCTATCTCCCTTTTCAGACAAGGTGGAAGCTCCTCCTTCAAATGCTGATGGCATGCCATCTCGATGGAATACATCCGGGCAATGCAATAATTACTATGCCGGCAGTTGCAACGTGCATTCTCTTCGGCACGCATGCGGTTGACAAACCCCGGCTCATTGAGCAGAGCGCGCGCCATTTGCACAGCCTCGAAGCCGTCATCCAGCACCTCATCTATCTTGTCCCTGGAAACCAGGCCACCCACATAAACCAACGGTATCTTCAAGGCGGCACGGAATTTCAAGGCATCTTCCAGGAAATAGGCTTCCTTAAACGGTACGCTCGGTATCATCCATTTGCCTACCATGCGTACACCGTATTTCAACCACCAGCAGGTCATGTAATGCGTCATGCTGCGGATAGGCATTTCGCCCCGCATGACATACATCGGCGCCTTACTGACGAACCCACCGCTCAAGACCAGCGCATGTGCTCCCGACTGCTCCAGCCTGCGCGCCACCTGCATCGTCTCGTCCAGCTCCATCCCTCCACGGAAACCGTCGCGCATGTTCATCTTCACCAGCACAGCCATATCACTGCCGGCAGCCTTCATCACTTCTTCCATCACCATATCCATAAACCGCATACGGTTCTGCAACGAGCCCCCGAATTCGTCTTTCCGATGATTGGTGGACGGGGACAAGAACTGGCTGATGAGATAACCATGCCCTGCATGAATCTCTACAGAATCAAATCCGGCCTCCCGTGCCAGATTCACCGAGCGTCCGTATGCACGCGCCATCTCCGGCAGCTCATCGGCACGAAGTCCGCGCACAAAGGTAGGAGAATAAAGATTGAATCCGGAAGATGCGCCGACGGGCATACAACCGCAAATACTTTTATGGGACATGTTGCCACAGTGTCCCAACTGGATGCCTGCCGCAGCCCCTTCCGCATGTATGGCATCAGTCAGCCTACGGAGTCCGGGGATAATCTCGGGACGCATCCACAACTGGCGGTCAAAAGACAGGCCGCTCTGAGTAACTGCCGCATAGGCAACAGTAGTCATACCTATACCTCCCGCCGCTACCGACCGATGATAGTCGAGCAACATGTCCGACGGAGCGTTTCCGGGACACATGCTCTCGAAAGCAGCCGAACGGATGGTACGGTTACGCAAGGTCAACGGTCCGAAAGTGACGGGTGTGAATAACTTGGATTCCATCGTTATGAGTTATGAGTTATGAATTATAAGTTATGAATTATTCATTTTCCATTTTCAACTTTCCATTTTCCATTAATAAAGAAATGGAATGATGCGTTTGCGCTTTCCTACCGCCTCATCGCCAAACTCCTCCCGATAACGGCGGTGAATGGCATCGGCACGGGGAACAAGGTTGGCAAACGTCCACCAGACGAACACCCAAGCGGCAGGGGAAGCTGTGAGTATGGCAAACCCCGTCCATTCCACCAGCTCACCGAAATAATTGGCAGAAGTGACATATCGGTAAAGTCCTTTTCCGGGAAGGTAGTGCTTCGTATCACCCGGCTTGCGCAAATGGCGTATCACGTAGTCGGAATGCAAATTGACGAACATACCCGCAAAAAACAGAATGATTCCCAACAAGGCATGAGGTTTCAGCAAATAGGCCCAGCCATCGGCATACAAGCCTTCGGGAGCGAAATAGAACAAACCGCCCGCCTGCATCATCCCGTTCAAAAGGTTGAAGACGATACCCATCGCCATAATAGCTACCGGCATCCGGCTTTTACCTTTCAGCAGGAACGGAAAAATAAAGGCCCGCTGAAGATAGTGCAACTGAAACAGCAGGAAGAAGAAATATACCGGCACGGTAAATCCCGCTCCACTCTTCCCCCACAACCCAAACATGACGATGAATACCGGCGCTTCCATAAGCACCCACGCCAGTTTATTATTGATGGAGATTCCCCACGAGGCAGTACGGAACATGCCATAACCCGCTTTGACAAAATAGAGTGCAATAAAGACAACCAATGCCACAGCACTCATTACCCACAGAAATATCTGAAAAGTTTCCTGATTCATAGTTCTTTATTTATGCGAAGCAAAGATAAAGAAAACTCACAACAAACAAATCGTTTTCCCCGGATAATTGTTTTTTCATGCAAAAACCAGTGTTTTTTACTGAGAAGATTAAGCAGTAGAGATACGAAAATCTAATCGTTCCATCATAGAGTAAATTTCATTCCACCATGGAGAAAAAATCGTTCCACCATGGTGGAACGATTTTTCCCCCGTGATGGAACGATTTAAAAGATACAAGTCTAATCCTTACCGTTTCTTAATGGGCACATAAGCCACCTCATCCAAAACATTCTTATAGGCAGGACGGATAATACGCTTGCCTTCAAAGTTCAATTCTTCATTGCGATGTGCACACCAACCGACAATACGTGCCATGGCGAACAAAGGCGTGAAGATTTCCTGCGGCAGCCCAATCATCTCGTAGACAAAGCCCGAATAGAAATCCACATTACTCGAAACCGTCTTGCCATTATTCTTCACACGGCCAAACACATCAATGGCGCGCTCCTCGAGCAGTTCAAGGAAAGCGAACTCGCGTTCTTTCCCTTTTTCGCGGGCAAGGTCGCGGGCAAGCTCCTTCAGCAGAATGGCGCGCGGGTCGGAAATGGTATAGACGGCATGTCCGATACCATATATCAAGCCGGTCTTGTTATAGGCTTCCTTGTTGAGCATGCGGGTGAAGTAAGTATCAATCTCATCCACGTTCGTCCAGTCCTGAATGTTTTCCTGCAGATGGTGGAACATATCGGCAACCTGGATATTGGCACCTCCATGAAGCGGCCCTTTCAAGGAACCGATACCTGCCGCTATCGAAGAGTAAGTATCCGTCCCGGTAGAAGAAGTGACACGTACGGTAAAAGTGGAGTTGTTACCACCACCGTGCTCGGCCTGAAGAACCAGCAGCAGGTCGAGCGTGCGGGCATCCAGCTCCGTGTAGTCCTTCTTCAGCATATAGAGGAAATTCTCGGCAATGGAAAGGTTTTCCTGCGGATGGCGGATATGCAATGAACGGCCATGGGTGGCATGGCGAAGCATGTTATAGGCATACGCAATGATGGTCGGGAATTTCGAAATAAGCTCAATGCTCTGCCGCATCAGATTATCGCGGGAAGTGTCATCTGCATCAGGGTCAAAACGATACATCTCGAGCACGCTGCGCGCCAGGATGTTCATAATGTTGTTTCCTTCGAGTTCAATGATATTCATCTTGGTCTTCTGCTCCAGCGGCATGTTGTCGTTGATGAGTTCACGGAAAGAAGAGAGTTCTTCCTTGTCGGGCAGGCGACCGGAAAGCAATAAGTAGGCAATTTCCTCAAAACCGAAACGCTTCTCTTTGATGATGGCGTGTGCCAAGTCATCCACATCATAACCGCGGTAGAACAATTTGCCGGGAATAGGCTTCAGCCCTCCACCGGGGATGCGTTCATAGCCAACCACATTGCCTATTTTGGTCAACCCCACCAAGACTCCCGTGCCGTCCTCATTACGCAAACCGCGCTTCACATCAAACTTCCTGAACAGTTCATTCTCAATCCGGGTAGCTTCCTTCAAATCTTCGGAAAGCTTGTAAATCAGATACTCCTTCTTCATAATCGTTTCGTTTTATTCGTTATTCCCATTTTCTATTCTCCTTACAATCTCCCGGGTGAAAGCCGAAGTGGACAGCGAGACGCCACCCGGCATAAAACGGGCCAAGTCGGCAGTAGCACGGGCTTCTGTGAAACTTTGCTCCAAGGCGTTCTCTATAAGAGAGGCTGCTTCCTTCCAACCCAGATATTCAAGCATCATCACAGCGGAAAGGATGATGGAACAGGGATTCACAATGTCTTTCCCGGCAATGTTCGGAGCCGTCCCGTGAGTAGCCTCAAAAATGGCATGCCCCGTTTTATAGTTGATATTCGCACCCGGTGCAATGCCGATGCCGCCTACCATGGCAGCCAGTTGGTCGGACACATAATCGCCGTTCAGATTCAACGTGGCAATCACGGAATATTCTTCGGGGATAAGCAACGTGTTCTGCAAGAATGCATCGGCAATGCAGTCCTTGATGACCAGACGCCCTTCTGCCAGCTCTTTACCAAACTCACATTCTGCCAGCTCGTACCCCCACTTCTTGAAACCGCCTTCCGTAAATTTCATGATGTTTCCTTTGTGTACCAAGGTCACGGAAGGCAGATGATGCTCAAGCGCGTATTGGCAGGCGGCACGCACCAAGCGCTCTGTTCCTTCTCTTGAAACGGGCTTCACGCCAAACGAGGAGGTTTCGGGAAAACGGACTTTTGTCACCCCCATGTCATCATGGAGAAAACGATAGAACTTTTCAGCCTCCGGAGTTCCGGCTTCCCATTCGATGCCTGCATAAATATCCTCGGTATTCTCACGGAATACGCACATATCCACCTTCTGCGGCTCTTTGAGTGGAGAAACAATACCCTTATACCAACGTACCGGACGTTGGCAGACATACAAATCAAGCGTCTGACGCAATGCCACGTTCAACGAACGGATACCTCCGCCGACAGGTGTTGTCAAAGGACCTTTGATGCCCACCTTATAAGTGCGGAAGGCTTCCATCGTTTCATCCGGCAGCCAGGAGCCGGTTTCGTGGAAAGCACGTTCTCCTGCCAGCACTTCTTTCCATTCAATGCCACGCCGGTCACCATAGGATTTCCTGACAGCGGCATTCACGACAGCCTGCATGGATGGGGTCACTTCTGCTCCCACTCCATCGCCGGAAATAAAAGGTACAGTAATTTTTTCCATATTCTATCTTGCATTAAGTGCAGAACCGGCCCGGAACCAGGCTATCTGCTGTTCGTTATACGTATGTTGTACTTCAAAACTTTCTTTACTCCCGTCCTCGTGATGAAGAACCACCTTCAACGTACGTCCCGAAGCAAAATCTTTCAACCCCATGACAGAAATCAGGTCGCGTTCCCGAATCTTGTCATAATCGGCCTTATCCGTAAAGGTCAGTGCCAACATGCCTTGTTTCTTTAAATTCGTCTCATGGATACGGGCAAAGCTTTTCGCCAAAATGACGCGTACATTCAAGAAGCGTGGTTCCATGGCAGCATGCTCACGGCTGGACCCTTCACCATAATTCTCTTCGGCAACGACAATGGAAGGGATACCTTCGGCCTTATACAGCTTCGCAGTGCCTGACACTGTTCCATAGGTATTGGTGGAGCGGTTCCAAACCTTGTTCGTCTCTCCATTGAAAGCATTGACAGCCCCCATCAGCATATTGTCCGAAATATTCTCCAAATGTCCCCGGAAACGGAGCCATGGCCCCGCCATAGAGATGTGGTCGGTGGTACATTTCCCTTGCACTTTAATCAATAAGGGCATATTCAGCAAGTCCATGCCATCCCAGGCAGGGAAGGGAGTCAGCAGTTGCAAGCGCTGTGAATGAGGATTGACCGTAATTTCCGTCTGTCCTTTGCCTGGAGCAATGTATCCTTCCTTTCCTCCTATAAACCCGTGTGCCGGCAGTTCTTCACCGACCGGTTCGGACAGTTTCACAACCTCTCCTTTGGCATTGACCAGCGTATCCCTCAACGGGTCGAAACAAAGGTCACCGGCAATGGTCAGCGCCATCGTTATCTCCGGGGAAGCGACGTAAGCAAAAGTGTTGGGATTTCCATCGGCACGTTTGGCAAAATTACGGTTAAAAGAGGTGACGATGGAATTTTTTCGTTCAGGGTCATCAGTATGGCGCTTCCACTGGCCAATACAAGGTCCGCAGGCATTCGCCATTATCGTTGCGCCAATATCTTCGAAAGCGGCAATCATGCCGTCGCGTTCAGCAGTGGCACGTATCTGCTCCGAACCGGGGTTGACAATCAGCGAGGAAGCAACCTTCAAATTCTTTTCCTTTACCTGCCGGGCAAGGGAGGCTGCGCGGCTCAAATCCTGATAGGACGAATTGGTACACGACCCTATCAGGCCGACTTCCATCCGGCGGGGATAGTTATTGGTTATCACTACCTCGGCAAATTTCGATATCGGTGTTGCTGCATCCGGCGTAAAGGGCCCGTTGATATACGGTTCCAACAGCGAGAGGTCTATTTCAATGATGCGGTCGTAATATTTTTCCGGATTTGCCAGCACTTCGTCGTCGGCGCGAAGGTCGGCAGCTACGGAAGCAGCCATTTTTGCCACTTCTTCACGTCCGGTAGCCTTCAAATAAGTACCCATGCGCTCATCGTAAGGGAAAAGGGAGGTAGTCGCCCCCACCTCTGCCCCCATATTGCAGATGGTAGCCTTTCCAGTGGCAGACAATGAAGCGGTTCCCGGTCCAAAATATTCAATGATGGCATTGGTTCCCCCTTTTACAGTAAGAATACCCGCCAACTTCAGAATAACATCTTTGGGAGCTACCCAGCCACTCAATTTACCCTTCAAGTGTACGCCTATCAGACGCGGCATTTTCAATTCCCATTCCATGCCAGTCATCACATCCACCGCATCGGCACCACCCACACCAATGGCCACCATGCCCAAACCTCCGGCATTGGGCGTATGAGAGTCCGTGCCTACCATCATTCCACCCGGAAATGCGTAGTTCTCCAATACCACCTGGTGAATAATGCCTGCTCCCGGCTGCCAAAAACCTATGCCATAGCGGGAAGAAACATCACGGAGAAAATTATAGACCTCCTCGTTGGTCTTCGTAGCAGTCGCAACATCTTCTTTTGCACCTTTATATGCTTGAATCAAATGGTCACAGTGCACAGTGGAAGGCACGGCAACCTGCTCACGGCCTGCATTCATAAATTGCAATAAGGCCATTTGAGCCGTTGCATCCTGCATGGCCACACGGTCGGGACGGAAATTCACATAGTCTTCTCCCCGTCTGTAGTTCTTCACTTTATCCCCATCATACAAATGAGCATACAAAATTTTCTCTGCTAAAGTCATCGGACGCCGCAGTACGTTCCGTACGCGTTCTATCTTCTCCGAATAAGCGGCATAAAACGTTTTGAGCATCGTTAAATCATATACCATAACCACTATTTTTTAGTTTTTCATTATTGTAAAGATTACAAATTAATATCATAAACAAATAAAAAGGCTGAATAGTTTAACAAAATAAAGCATTTTTTCCGTCGGAAGCGAAGAATGATTACCTTTGCAACCATGAAGGAACAAGATTCAAATAGTCCTATTATTCACCTCCAACAGCAGCAACTTTTGCTGCGCATGGAATACGAATACGAAAAAGAGGAATTCAAACGCCAAACCGAAAACATGGGGATTGCCCGGAAAGTGAAACGGGGACTTTGCTGGTATCCTGCCACTCCGGGACGAAGTTACTATAATTCACTGAATCAATTAGTAATAGAAATTACACACACAGAAAATACCGATATAGAACATAATTTTGAGTTCGGCCGTCCCGTATGTTTTTTCCGCCAGTCTGCCGATGGAAAAATAACCTATATGAACTTCACCGCTACCGTAAGCTATGCCGACGAGACACGGATGGTAGCGATAATGCCCGGAGCCGGTGCCGTTATGGAAGTGCAGGAAACGGACAACCTCGGCGTGCAACTTTATTTCGACGAAACATCCTATCGGACCATGTTCGAAGCCTTGGAAGATACGTTACGCTCCAAAGGCAACCGCCTGGCCGAATTGCGGGACATATTGCTGGGAACCTCGAAAGCCGGTTTCCGAGAGCTCTACCCCGTACGGTTTCCCTGGCTGAACTCCACGCAGGAGACAGCTGTAAACAAAGTGCTGTGTGCCCGCGACGTGGCCATTGTACATGGTCCTCCGGGAACCGGAAAAACGACCACCTTAGTGGAAGCCATCTACGAAACCCTGCATCGGGAACCGCAGGTACTGGTATGTGCCCAAAGCAATACCGCCGTCGACTGGATTTCGGAAAAACTTGTGGACCGTGGCGTCAATGTCCTGCGTATCGGCAATCCGACCCGTGTCAACGACAAGATGCTTTCCTTTACCTACGAGCGTCGTTTCGAGAACCATCCGCTTTATCCGGAACTGTGGAGCATCCGGAAAAATCTCCGTGAACTGGGCAGCCGTGCCCGCCGTGGCAGCTATGACGAACGCGAAGGAGTACGCAGCCGTATGAGCCGCCTGCGCGACCGCGCCACCGCATTGGAAATACAAATCAATTCAGAGCTTTTTGATGGGGCACATGTCATAGCCTCCACGCTGGTAAGCAGCAATCACCGGCTGCTGAACGGACGCCGTTTCGGCACCCTTTTCATTGATGAAGCAGCCCAGGCCTTAGAGGCTGCCTGCTGGATAGCTATCCGAAAAGCAGACCGCGTGGTATTGGCGGGTGACCACTGCCAACTTCCACCCACCATAAAATGCTACGAAGCCGCCCGTGGAGGTCTGGAACGAACATTGATGGAGAAAGTGGTGTCCAACAAACCTGCCGTTGTCTCTTTGCTGAAAGTGCAATACCGCATGCACGAGGAAATCATGAAATTTCCTTCCCAATGGTTTTATAATGGCGAGTTGGAAGCCGCTCCCGAAGTGCGTTACCGGGGCATCCTGGACTGGGATACCCCCATCCACTGGATTGACACCTCCGAAATGGATTTCAAAGAAGAATTTGTGGGAGAGACTTTCGGGCGCATTAATAAGGCGGAAGCGGACCTGCTCCTATCAGAACTGAAAATCTACATCAACCGTATCAGTGGCAACCGCATTCTGGAAGAAAAAATAGACTTCGGCATCATCTCCCCTTACAAGGCACAAGTGCAATATCTCCGCAACAAGATAAAGGCAGACGCTTCACTCAAGCCTTATCGCAGCTTGTTCACTGTAAATACGGTGGATGGCTTCCAAGGGCAAGAGCGCGATGTTATCTTCATCAGCCTTGTCCGTGCCAACGAAGAAGGGCAGATAGGATTCCTGAATGATTTAAGGAGAATGAATGTAGCCATCACCCGGGCACGTATGAAGCTGGTGATAATGGGAGAGGCAGATACGCTGAAACATCACGGTTTTTACCGGAAGCTACTGGAGTTTATTCAAAATATAGGGAATCAATAATAAAGAAATACCCCCTCCGGTAACACCGAAGAGGGTATTTCACCTATTTATATAAAGCTGATTAATTGTTTTCCGGACGAAGTTTACGAACTGTAACAGCTGTCTGCCACATTTCGCTTTCACGCAAGGCTTTCAATTCTGCATTCAGCTTCTCACGATAATCGGGTTTGGAGTTACTGTCGATAGAAATCTGAGCTTCGTTGCCCGACTTCACACTTGCATACAATTTCTGTACAACCGGCTTGATGGCATCATGAAACGGGGTCATCCAATCCAGCGCACCACGCTGTGCCGTAGTAGAACAGTTGGCATACATCCAGTCCATACCGTTCTTGGCAAACAATGGCATCAAAGATTGAGTCAACTCTTCCACTGTTTCATTGAATGCTTCAGAAGGAGTATGGCCGTTTTCGCGCAATACTTCATACTGAGCCAACAGCAATCCCTGGATAGCACCCATCAATGAACCGCGTTCACCGGTCAAGTCGGAAGT
Source organism: Bacteroides sp. AM32-11AC (assembly GCF_003603515.1). NCBI lineage: Bacteria > Pseudomonadati > Bacteroidota > Bacteroidia > Bacteroidales > Bacteroidaceae > Bacteroides > Bacteroides sp. AM32-11AC. Next base: position 181,307 of record NZ_QTNH01000005.1, read on the forward strand.
GGCTTCGCGGATGAAAGTTGTCTCGAACAAATATCCCGAACCAATACCGATACCCAGTGCAATCGTCTTGTCAAAAGCCTTACCCGTAGCATCCTGATAGACGGCATATGATGAGTTCAAGCCACGCCCTTCGAGGAACATGGTACGAAGTGAAGTACCGGAACCTTTGGGAGCAACCATAATAACATCAATATCTTTAGGAGGAACCACGCCGGTACGGTCGTTCCAGGTAATAGCAAAACCATGAGAGAAGTAAAGAGCCTTTCCGGGAGTCAAATAAGGTTTGATAGTCGGCCATACAGACATTACAGCTGCGTCAGACAACAGACACATGACGATAGTACCTTTCTGGCAAGCCTCTTCGATGCCGAACAAAGTCTCACCCGGTACCCATCCGTCAGCCACCGCCTTTTCGTATGTCTTACCCGGACGTTGTCCTACAATCACATTGAAACCGTTATCACGCAAGTTGCAAGCCTGGCCCGGGCCTTGTACGCCATAACCGATTACTGCAATTGTTTCATCTTTCAAAATCTCACGTGCTTTTTCCAAAGGAAATTCTTCGCGGGTCATTACATTCTCAATAACACCGCCAAAATTCAATTGTGCCATTTTTTGTTTTAATTTTTATTTGTGGCTTACGCCAACGTTGATAAATTTATTTATTTCTCTGTAAATATCACTTTAGAGCGACAGACCACTTCGCTGCCATTCTTTTTCACCTCCACATCGTAAACGCCCTCACCGGCATCATCCATGAACAAAGTCAACTCATCCCCATAATAGCTTTCGGCTACATATGCCATTTCAAAACGACGGATGCGCTTCTCCTTATACATCTCTATCGGGAACAAATCAAGGATATGCTCGATGTAACGGATGCTGTTCACATGCCCGTTAATGTCAATATCACTGTATTTGGCTACCAAAGCAGCAACCGGTTCCTTTGAGGCCACCTTTATCCGCGAAGGTTTTTCTATCGGGCAAGGCTCATCGCAAACATAATCTACAATGCTGCCACTATGAAGAGCCAGCAAATCTGCCGGCTTACGGGTATTCATGCTAATCATCGCCCAAACGGAACGTGCATACCCAATCTTCTTACCCTCCTTATCGATGATAGCGAAATTACGGTCTGTAAAAAGGCGATAGACATTCTCCACCCAAGTCTGAATGGAGAAATCTTCGTACTGATAAGGCATTTCATCCAGTTCGACAGCCAGACGGGACAATACCCAAGTATAATTGTCCTCGTTTAGAGTCGCGATGCCAAAACCGCGGTCGCTGGCATGGAAACCCGCACAATTCAACAAATGGTTGCCCAATACTCCCATTGTCAGCCGTCCGGTAAAGTCGACATGAAACGGTTCGGCAACAAACTTGTAGGTACCTATTTTATTGTTCTCGCTTATCATGATTCCTGGTGTGTACTTTGACGATATTTTGCTTCACGGTCCGCCAGATATTCATTGACACGCTCAAAGCAGCTGGTCGTAATGGCTACGCGACCCGAACGGACGAACTGAAGTACGCAATCCAACTGGCGCAACTCCTCATAAAGATTGGTGATTTCCTCACTCATGCCATTCTTCTCAACAATGGCAAATACAGCATTCACCTCCACAATACGGGCATTGTACTTACGGATTACTTTAGACACCTCCGGTTTTTCTTCCAGCGTAGGGGTCGTTATTTTATAAAGGGCAATCTCGTGCTGATAGATTTCATCATCCGTGAAATAATGGGCTTGCAGCACATCTATTTTCTTGGTAATCTGCTTGGTCACCTTTTCAATGGTATCCTTGTCCGTCCAAGCGGTAATGGTATATTTATGTACCCCCTTGATGGAGGAGGCCGATACATTCAAACTCTCGATGTTTATCTGCCGGCGGGTAAACACAGCCGTCACCTGATTCAGCAAACCGGCAAAGTTTTCCGAATGAACAATGATTGTATATAGTTTTTTATCCATAGATAGAGTAAATTCTTTAATTTCGCATGACTTCAGCATTCCAACAACATCTGATTGACCGAACCGCCCGGAGGTGTCATCGGCATTACATTTCCTTCTTCCTCCACACAAGCTTCGAGCAGGAACGGTCCGTCAGTCGCTATCATCTCGTCAATCGCTTTTGCCAGCTCCTCGCGGGTCATTACCCTGCGTGCAGGAATATCATATGCCGAAGCAATCTTCATATAATCCGGATTCATCATCGGAGTAAACGAATAACGACGATTGAAAAACATCGCCTGCCATTGACGAACATTGCCCAAGAAGTTATTGTTCAACAGAATCATCTTCACCGGAGCCTTTTGTTCCATGATGGTACCCAGTTCCTGCAGGTTCATCTGCAAGCCGCCGTCTCCCATGAATACGCATACCGTGCGGTCCGGACGTCCAAAAGTGGCACCGATAGCTGCCGGAAGGCCGAAGCCCATAGTACCCAGGCCACCGGAAGTAACAATGCTACGTTCCTTGCTGTATTTGAAATAACGGGCGGACATCATCTGATTCTGGCCGACATCAGTCACCAATATCGCCTCGTTATGGGTAGCCTCACTCACAGCACGCACCACCTCACCCATGCTTAGCGCTTTTCCTGCCGGATGTAATTCCGGACGGATTACCTTTTCCTCTTCCACTTCCTCGTATTGCCGGAAACTGTCAATCCATTCCTGATGGTTGGCGGGTTCCAGCAATTGGGTAACGGCAGCCAGTGTCTCTTTGCAATCTCCCAGGACAGCAACATCGGTCTTTACATTCTTATCTATTTCGGCAGGGTCAATATCAAAGTGGATAATCTTCGCCTGCTTGGCATATGTTTCCAATTTACCCGTCACACGGTCATCAAAGCGCATGCCTACGGCGATAAGGACATCACATTTATTGGTATTGATATTGGGCCCCAGGTTACCGTGCATACCAAGCATTCCTTTGTTCAACGGATGGTTCGTAGGTAATGCGGAAAGTCCCAATAAAGTGCATCCGGCAGGCATTCCGGCTTTCTCAATGAAAGCACGAAGCTCTTGCTGGGCTTCTCCCAGCTCCACGCCTTGTCCTACCAGCACCAAAGGCCGTTCCGCACCATTTATTAATTCAGCAGCCTTCCGTATGGCCTCCGGCTCCATTTCGGGAACGGGAAGATAGCTACGGACATAGTCCACCTTAGTAGGCGCATATTCTGTTTTCTCCACTTGGGCGTTTTTAGCAAAATCCAGCACGACCGGTCCCGGACGTCCGCTCTTTGCCACATAGAAAGCACGTGCCACTGCCCAGGCCACATCTTCTGCACGACGAATCTGGTAACTCCATTTCGTGATAGGCTGAGTAATGCCTACCAAGTCCACTTCCTGAAATGCATCCGTACCCAAGAAGTTCGTCCCTACCTGGCCGGCAATGACAACGATAGGCGTACTGTCAATCATGGCATCTGCAATGCCCGTGATAGTATTGGTAGCACCCGGTCCACTGGTAACCAGACAAACGCCAACCTCGCCCGACACACGTGCAAAGCCTTGCGCCGCATGGGTGGCTCCTTGTTCATGGCGAACCAGGATATGGTTCAATTCCTTCCGGTGGTCGTATAAGGCATCGAATACCGGCATGATGCTCCCTCCCGGATAACCGAAAATAGTCTTTACTCCCTGATGCTCCAGAGAGCGCATCAATGCTTCTGCGCCTGTTATTAGAGCCTCACCCCGACCCTCTCCTTGGGAGAGGGAGGAAAAGTTACTCTTTTTATTATTATCAGCCATACTTTATCTTTTTATTAAAAACTTCGGAAATTTGTATCATTCCCTCCTCCCCTCTCTTTCGGAGAGGGGTCGGGGGTGAGGCCTTTAATCAATCAACCTCACAGCCCCTTTGTCAGCGGAACTCACCATACTGGCATATGCTTTCAATGCTTTGGAGACTTCACGGTTGCGGGTTACCGGAGTCATAGGGCGTGCTGCAAGCTCTTCATCCGTCAACTTCACATTGATAGAACGGTTCGGTATATCAATTTCGATAATATCCCCATCCTTAATCTTACCGATATTACCACCGGCAGCCGCTTCGGGAGAAACATGTCCGATACTCAGTCCGGAAGTACCACCACTAAAACGCCCGTCAGTAATCAATGCACACTCCTTACCCAGATGGCGGGATTTGATATAAGAAGTAGGATAAAGCATCTCCTGCATACCCGGTCCACCTTTCGGTCCTTCGTGAGTAATGACGACGACGTCTCCACTGACTACCTTTCCACCCAAAATACCATCGCAAGCCGCATCTTGTGAGTCGAAAACTTTCGCCGGCCCCGTAAATTTCCAGATACTCTCGTCTACACCGGCAGTCTTAACAACGCAACCGTCCTGAGCTATATTTCCTTTCAAAACCGCCAGACCGCCATCCTTGCTGTATGCATGTTCCAAATCACGGATACAACCGGTCGCACGGTCCGTATCGAGTTCCTTATAAGACGCATTTTGTGAGCCGAGTACCAGATTGAACTTTCCGGCTGCCGCACTGGAGTATTTCTTGATTGCCTCTTTACATACATTAGGGCTGGTAATACTATACCGGTCGATTGCCTCTGCCAACGTCATTCCATCCACACGGCGGACATTCGTATCGACCAATCCGCCCTTGGCAAGCTCATCCATGATGGCAATGATGCCACCGGCACGGTTAACGTCTTGTACATGATACTTTTGGGTATTGGGAGCCACCTTGCATAAGCAGGGGGTCTTGCGGGAGAGCATGTCAATGTCGTCCATCTTAAAATCCGCTCCAGCTTCGTGAGCCACAGCCAACAAATGAAGTACCGTATTAGTGGAACCGCCCATCGCAATATCCAGCGTCATGGCATTCAAAAATGCCTCGCGGGTAGCAATACTGCGCGGGAGTACACTCTCATCCCCTTCTTCATAATATCTAAAGGCATTCTCTACAATCAACCTGGCTGCATCCTCAAATAGTTTCTTGCGATTTTCGTGAGTGGCTACAATCGTGCCGTTACCGGGCAGTGCCAATCCAATCGCTTCATTCAAGCAATTCATGGAATTAGCGGTAAACATGCCTGAGCAGCATCCGCAAGTGGGGCAGGCATGTTGCTCAATCTGTGCCACCTCTTTATCGCCCACACTTTCATCAGCAGATTTAATCATGGCATCAATCAAATCCAAATGCTGTCCGTTCCATTCCCCGGCTTCCATCGGACCGCCTGAAACAAACACAGTCGGTATATTCAGCCTCATAGCCGCCATCAGCATCCCCGGAGTAATCTTGTCACAGTTACTGATGCAAACCATAGCATCTGCCTTATGGGCATTTACCATATACTCCACACTATCGGCAATGATATCCCTTGAAGGCAGGGAATAAAGCATTCCGTCGTGCCCCATAGCGATACCGTCGTCAATGGCAATCGTATTGAACTCCGCAGCAAAACATCCCCGCTTTTCAATCTCTTCCTTTACAAACTGGCCTATTTCGTGCAGGTGTACATGCCCGGGGACGAATTGTGTAAAGGAATTGACTATAGCTATAATGGGCTTACCCATCTGTTCTTTCTTCATACCATTCGCCGTCCACAATGCACGGGCTCCCGCCATGCGACGACCTTGTGTGCTGAACGAGCTGCGTAACTGATGCTTCATTTTCAAATCTCCTTTTAATGAAAAAGCCTCTCCCACTATAGTGAGAAAGGCTTAATAAATTATCTTCTAACATACGAATACATACATAACCTTTCTCACGCTCTTGATGCCACCACCACGACGCGAATAATATGCAGGACTGCCAGGTTAATAGATGTATGTAAATTCATAACTTAATTCTTCTTTTTTGTTTCAAATGTGCTGCAAAGGTAAGGGCTTTTTTATAATCTCCAAACAAATTGAATAAAAAAATAAGATAAATATGAATAATCGTAAGAAAATATCGTCCTAAAATCCTATTTTATCACTTAACAGTTCTAAATAGAACCATTCGGACAGCCAATGTAAATGTATTGCCAATCATTGAAACCATTTAATAATCTGAAAATTACCAAAGGCTCTCTACATCCCGAAACAAATAATTCGTATCTTTGTCTCTTCAAATACTCAAAAAAACAGTATTTACTAATTAAATAAAGATAGAAAATTAATGGAAACAGTAGAAAACAAGTACATCACCGTAGCATATAAGCTGTACTCAATCGAAAACGGAGAAAAAGATTTCGAAGAAGAAGCACCCGTAGAGCATCCTTTTCAGTTTATCTCAGGTCTGGGAATGACACTCGAACCCTTTGAAGCCCAGATAAAAGACTTGCAGATAGGCGATAAATTCGACTTTACCATTCCGGCATCAGAAGCTTATGGTGAATATGACGACGACCATGTTATTGACCTCCCCAAAGAAATCTTCATGATAGAAGGAGAATTCGACAGCGACCGTGTAGTGGAAGGCGCCGTCATCCCCTTGATGACTTCTGAAGGTCAACGCATCAATGGAAGTGTAGTAGAAGTAAAGGAAGACGTAGTTGTAATGGACATGAATCATCCACTCGCAGGTTGTGATTTGAACTTTACCGGAGAAGTGGTGGAAAGCCGTTCGGCTACGAACGAAGAGCTTGCTGAAGTTGCCCGTATGATGGGTGGCGGTTGCGGCAGCTGCGGTTGTGGTGACTGTGGCGACGGATGCGGCGACCATGAATGTGGAGGCGGATGCTGCCACTAAAGAATTAAGAATTAAGAATTAAGAATTAAAAATTAAAGAATCAGACTACACAGTATTAAGCATGCCGCATGGTAATTCTTTAATTTTTAATTCTTTAATTTTCAAATTCTATATTATTTACTTGTCATTATCTCCAATACCAATTTATCCGTTTCATTCATTCCTTTAGAACCGATTTTTGTCAGATTACGGATACTCTGATCCACATCCTCATCAATAATACCTTCTACGGAAGTCACACAACGGTTTTCCATGGCCATGATGGCTGAAAGCACTGCGGTTGAAACTCCGGTAGTTACTTTCAATGCACAACTGGGTTTGGCACCATCACAAATCATTCCGGTAAGATTGGCAATCATGTTCTGTACAGCATATGACACCTGCTCGTATGTGCCTCCCATCAGCCAAGTTATACCGCAACTGGAACCCGTGGCAGCAACCACACAACCGCATAAGGCAGATAACCGTCCCAAACTCTGCTTGATATAAATTACCGTCAAATGACTCAACATCAAAGCACGGATAATTTCCTCCTCCGACTTTCCGTTCTCTTCTGCATAAACAAGTACCGGTAAAGTAGCTGAAATACCTTGGTTACCACTGCCTGAATTACTCATCACCGGAATCATGGCACCTGCCATACGAGCATCGCATGCACCAGAGGTATAAGACAAGATATGAGAGAACACACTGTCTCCCATAATTTTATGTTCATAGGTACCACGAAGTATTTTCCCCAAAGCATGACCGTAATCACCCTCAAAAGAACGCTCGGCCGCAGCCTTATTCAAACGGGCTGTCTCGAGAATGAATCGAATCTCGTCCAACGGAGTGGTCATTGCAAAATCATAGACTTTACGTAAAGACAAATCAAGAGCTTTTTCCTCTGCTTCTGTAGAGACCTCTGCTTGCCTGCTCAACAATATATCATTGTTGAGCGCTATATATATAAAGGTAGTATGCCCACCCGCAATGACTGCTGTAGATTTATCTTCTCCCGCCTCACAACAAACTTCAATATAAAGTTTCTCTTCAATGCCATCTTTTAATGATATATGGATTCGCTTCTCATCAATAAAACGCTTTCCTTCTTCCACGGTATCAGAAGTGCTATCCTTCAAAACTTCCAATTGATATGCTGATTTACCGATTAAGGCTCCCAATGCCACAGCAATAGGTAATCCAATCATACCGGTACCAGGAATCCCCACCCCCATTGCATTCTTCAAGATATTAGCACTTAAAAGGACTGTTATCTTTTCCGGACGTTTACCAAGAACCTCTGTAGCTTTTGCCACACATAATGCCACAGCTATAGGCTCTGTGCAACCTATGGCAGGAACCACCTCAGATTTAACTAAAGCATTGATCTGTCGTCTTTCAATTTCTGTCATTTTGTTTCCACTGTTTGATTATTCAATATGCAAATGTAGGAAAAAACTAATAAAAAAATCAGATTCGACAGCAAAACATAAGTCAAAAAGAAAGAGGGTGCTAATTGAAAATACCCTCTTCTTTCGCTTGCAACGCTATTTTAACAAGACTACTTAGAAACTTTATGAGAACCTGATGAAATATCAATTCCTATTTTGAATACGGTGCTCTCTTTCCACACCTGTTCTAAATCTGTCATAGATTCAATATTCAACATGGTTCTAATGTATTTACCAACCGGACTTCCCAATATCTTTATATCCAAACCATCTATCAAAGCATCCAATTCCGGCAACAATGGATAAATAAGCGGCATCAGCATATCAAAAAAGTCTTTATCGAGATACACATAAATGTTATCTATTGTAACTCCATCAGATACAGTAATCTCAGATATTTCATAATTCAACGGAAAGCCATCCAAAAGATAACCCACTAACTTTTCAACATCTGCATCCGAAATCTTTGTAAGATCCAACTTGGACAAAATTCCTTCGCTACCGAGATTTCCTAAAAGTCCAGACAAGAGGGCCTTTATTTCAGCACCTTTCATTCCTCTTAATCCTTCCAGAATTTCCGTTAAAGCAACCGTATTTTTAGTATCAGCACCATCTTGATTTTCCATGATCTTATTGATAATGCTTGAAAGATTCAATACGAGATTGATATGGTCGCCACTAACATACCAATAAGCAAAATTTGTCGGAGAAGTCACCCAGGAAACATTGCTCGTAGAAGGCAAACTTGACAATATACCTTTAACAATATCAGCTGTTTCAATATTGATTTCTTGTGCATAATCAGCTACAATATTCCCGTCTGCCTTGAACTCTACATCTTTTAGCAGTTTCACCATCACAGCCGACAAAATTCCACTGCCCAAATTGCTTATATTATCAGCTGTTTTACCTCCACTATAAGTTGAAAGTAAATTTATCTTGGCAGGCGCATAAGGTCTCCTTTTCACATCAGTTCCCGTGGTAGTGTAAAGCTTATCACAAAGCAACCACTTCTTCACCAAATCCCCTGAAGTTTCCGTCGTCACTTCAACTTTAGCTTTACCATCCATAGTTATATTACCATTAACTTTCACAGCAATGGAACTAACCAATTCAGATACTACTTTTGTTGTCGGAACAGAGGCCGTCCCCTGATACTGAAAGAGCCCACCTGTTTGTTCTGTAACAACTACATCAATCTCAATCTCATTGACACCTCTGATTGCTTTAGTCAAAGTCAGCACCCCATTATTTTCATCTACCATAGCCAATTTGACACTTGCACCTACTTGCGGTAAAGTATTTGTTGTCAAAGCCAAGTTTCCGGCAGAAATTTCTTGTGTAGGCAGCTTTTTCCAGTTTGGTTTGTCATCATCATCACTACAAGCAGTAAACATACTCATAGAACAAATCAATGCAAATAAGTAAAGCAACTTTTTCTTCATATTTTTAATAGTTTCAGTATATTGAAAGCCTCTAAAAGGGCCATAAAATCTTTTAAATTTAAAGGGCGAAGTACGCTTAAAAAGAATAAAAAAAGTTCTCTCTATCAAATTGAAAAGAGAGAACTCTTTATATAGCTATGGAACTACTTCAAAATACGGTTCCATGCATAAATCAGTTTACTTCGCAATCAAATCCAATCCCAAATTAAATTCTGAGGTTTGAGCAGAAAGATTCCAATAGTTACCAATCAACTGCACAAATATTCCTGCAGCCTTAGCTTCTTCCGGCAATATGCCAGAGGCAGCCAAAGCATCCCAAATATAAGTAAAATCAGATGCATAAACAGGACTTCCCCAATCATCAACTTCTCCCGTATCGGTCATTTTGAACAACGGGTCGAATACATCCTTATCTAAATATAAATATGTATGTCCATCTTTTGAAACCGGTACCATAGGAAAACCATTCTTAACCATACCCAGCAAATGCTCAAAAGAAGCATCACTAACCTTGTCTAAATCAAATCCAACAGTCTTCAAAAGTTCTTTAATCATAGCCGGCTGACCGTTCAACACTTGTTCTATGATTCCACTAAGATTACCCATATTTTCACCTCCGACTGTAGCTAAAATGGAAGCAATATCAAGTTTTACATAAATTTTGCCATCTTTCGGGAACCAATAGGCCAAATTCTTAGGTGAAGTTGTCCAACCACTTTCCGCTACTAAATCCTTAATTGTATCTTGTGCAGGAAAAGCACCGGACATGATGACTCCCATCATCCAACTCGCTTCAAAAACGATATTGGGCTTAGCAACATAATCGGCAGTAATATTACCATCCGCTGACAAAGTTACACCATGCAAAGTCTGTGGCAGCAAAGCTCCTCCCAAACATCTGAACAAGCCAGTCATCAGGTCAACATATTCTTCCGGTTTTTCCGTTACTACACCCTCTTCCATTACATTTGCTTTCCAAGTAGAATAAAGAGCTCCGGCAACTGGATAATTGGCCAATGTCATTCCCATACATTCAAAGCCTTCAACTGTTGAATAGGGTGCGAGTTCATAAGTCTTTGCCCAATCGGATGTATTTGCCAGAGTTGCATTCAACTCCAAAGAAAGCACTCCGGTAGCAGCTGAAAATGAACCTGAATACTTAACCGTATTATTTGCCGCCGTAGTAGCTTCACCAGAAAAACTTCCGGAAGCATCAGGTTGCACATTGGAAATCTTCACTTGATCTTCTCCCGGAACAACACCTTGCAAAACAAGCTCCATATTGCTACCATCCACAGCACTCAAAACAGCCGTTTTCCCAACCATTACTGAGCCACCATATTTCAATGCCAGCTTTTCTCCATTGTAAGTACCTACATATAATCCCAATCCAGAAGCTTTCATATCAACTTTGATAGATCCATCCAAATAAACAGTGCCGCTTACTTCAACAGTCATGATAGCCGGAACGCTTGCAGTTTCTTTCGTTATGGCTGGAGCTGTATTCAATTTTGCAGTACCTGCAAAAATAAAAGAATCACCTGATTGTTTCTGTAATTCAACATTAACAGGCACATTCTCATAACCTGGAATTACATTTTTCAAGGTTAAAATACCCTCAGATTCATTTTTAACAGACATTTGAACAGAACCAGAGGTTGATTTCACGCCATTGACAGTCAAATCAGCCTTATCTCCAGACAACTCTGTCTGAGGAATTTGCTGCCAAGTATCATCATCGTCATCACTACAAGCCGTGAATAAACTCATTGAACAGATCAATGCAAATAAATAAAATAAATTCTTTTTCATACTTTTTTGAGTACTTGTTTAGTTAATAAAAAGCTTCCAAAGAAGCTATTAATTTCCCAATTTTAAATCAAAGGTGCAAAGTAACACTTTTCAAGAATACCAGACAAGGTCTTTTCTAAAAAAAGGATGTTCTTTTTTTAAGGTACGTTTTACTAACATATTAAAGATAATCATTACTATTTTTAATTTTAATTAGCCGGGTACCGGAAACCAACTACTTTTTCCACCAATTATAATTCATTAGACTAAGGTCATACTTTCGTTATACCCAGGTTATACTTTCGCTATACAATGGTTTAACGAAAGTATAACCTGGGTATAACGAATAAATTTATGCGACCCAAAGATTAAGATCTGCCCTAATACGGCATAAAATCTTCGTCACAAGGGACTATTGTTTGCAAAAAAATGTATTCTGTTCAAACGAATCCCAAAAAAAGTTGTTATCTTTATAAAGTCAAAAGCATTTCTTATAAAGCGTATTGGCACATTAACCTCATATATAAACCTTTAAAGCATTTGATATGTTCAACTCATTTGGAAATATTCTCCGTCTTACCAGTTTTGGGGAATCGCACGGTAAGGGCGTGGGAGGAGTGATAGACGGATTCCCTGCAGGAATAGTCATTGATATGGATTTCGTCCAGGCAGAGCTCGACCGACGCCGCCCCGGACAGTCACGTATCACTACCGCCCGGAAAGAAGGTGATAAAGTGGAGTTCCTCTCCGGCATCTTCGAAGGAAAATCCACAGGCTGCCCCATAGGATTCATTGTATGGAACCAAAACCAACATTCTGACGATTACAATAATCTGAAAGAAGTCTACCGACCGTCACATGCCGACTATACTTATAAAGTGAAATATGGCATCCGCGACCACCGCGGAGGTGGACGTTCATCAGCCCGTGAAACAATCTCGCGTGTAGTAGCGGGTGCCCTGGCCAAATTGGCGCTGAAGCAGCTGGGTATACACATCACGGCGTACACTTCACAAGTAGGTCCTATCCGCCTTGAAGAAAATTATACCGCATACGACCTCGACCTGATAGAGACCAATCCGGTCCGCTGCCCCGACCCGGCGAAGGCAAAAGAAATGGAAGAACTCATCTTCAAGATAAAGGGAGAAGGAGATACCATCGGAGGAGTGGTGACTTGTGTCGTCAAAGGATGCCCCATCGGACTGGGACAACCCGTATTCGGCAAGCTCCATGCAGCACTTGGAGCAGCCATGCTCAGCATCAATGCAGCAAAAGCATTCGAGTATGGAGACGGTTTCAAGGGATTAAAGCAGAAAGGCTCGGAGCAGAATGATGTGTTCTACAACAATAACGGACGTATCGAGACCCGCACCAATCATTCGGGCGGTATACAAGGTGGAATCAGTAACGGGCAAGACATCTATTTCCGTGTAGCCTTCAAACCCGTGGCAACCGTACTGATGGAGCAACACACCGTGAACATTGACGGTGTAGACACCACCCTGAAAGCCCGAGGACGCCATGACCCGTGCGTATTGCCACGCGCAGTACCCATCGTGGAAGCAATGACAGCAATGACATTGTTGGATTATTACCTGATTGACAGAACAACACAACTATAATATTCACCCATGGAAATAAAGAAATACATCACCGAGAACGAGCCTAAAATGCTGGAAGACTTGTTCAGCCTCATTCGCATTCCAAGCATCAGTGCCAAACCCGAGCATCACGACGATATGCTTGCCTGCGCCGAACGCTGGGCACAGTTGCTGCTCGAAGCCGGAGCGGATGAAGCCCTCGTAATGCCCTCCAAAGGTAACCCGATTGTTTTTGGACAGAAAATCGTAGACCCGGACGCCAAGACCGTATTGGTATATGCCCACTACGACGTGATGCCAGCCGAACCTCTCGAACTTTGGAAAAGCGCCCCCTTTGAGCCGGAAATACGCGACGGACATATCTGGGCACGTGGTGCTGATGATGACAAAGGGCAATCTTTCATACAAGTGAAAGCGTTTGAATACCTCGTACGCAACGAACTGCTGCAAACCAACGTAAAATTCATCTTCGAAGGAGAAGAAGAAATCGGTTCGCCCAGCTTAGAAAGCTTCTGCCAGGAGCACAAAGAGTTGCTGAAAGCAGACGTCATTCTGGTTTCGGACACCAGCATGCTTGGTGCAGACCTGCCTTCACTGACCACCGGACTGCGCGGACTAGCCTATTGGGAAATAGAAGTGACCGGCCCCAACCGCGACCTACACAGCGGTCACTTCGGCGGTGCTGTTGCCAACCCCATCAATGTACTTTGCCAGATAATCAGCCAAGTGACGGACGCAGAGGGACGTATCACCGTACCGGGCTTCTATGACGATGTGGAAGAAGTTCCCCAAGCCGAGCGCGACATGATAGCCCGCATTCCTTTCGACGAAGAGAAATACAAAAAGGCTATCCATGTAAAAGCACTTTTCGGAGAGAAAGGTTACAGTACGCTGGAACGTAACAGTTGCCGTCCGTCTTTCGACGTATGCGGCATCTGGGGCGGATATACGGGTGAAGGGTCCAAGACCGTGCTCCCATCCAAGGCATACGCCAAGGTATCCTGCCGGTTGGTTCCCCACCAGGACCACCACAAGATATCCCGGCTCTTTGCCGACTACATTCTGGACATAGCGCCGGATTCAGTACAGGTAAAAGTCACTCCGATGCATGGAGGCCAAGGATATGTATGTCCCATCACCCTACCCGCCTACCAAGCCGCCGAAAAAGGTTTTGAAAAAGCTTTTGGAAAGAAACCGCTGGCAGTGCGTCGGGGTGGAAGTATCCCCATCATCTCCACTTTCGAGCAAGTACTGGGCATCAAAACCGTTCTGATGGGCTTCGGGCTCGAATCCAACGCCATCCACTCACCTAATGAGAATATACCGTTGGACATCTTCCGTAAAGGAATAGAAGCTGTTGTCGAATTCTACCTCAATTATAAATAAAACAAGAAAATCAGGATGAAAGACTTCCAAATTCAAGCCATCGGCCTGATGTCCGGCACTTCCCTTGACGGGCTGGACGTATGTTGTTGCACTTTCCGGCAGCAAGCCGGAAAATGGTCTTTCCACATAGACTGTGCAAAAGGCTATAGCTACCCCGACGCCATGAAGCAGATATTGGGTACCGGTGCACAGACAATGAGTGCTTTGGAGTTCATCACTTTCCACAGCTCCTATGGAAAGTTTCTCGGTGAACGTGTCAACGAGTTCATGCAAGAATTTGGAGTCCACCCCGATATTATCGCCTCCCACGGGCATACCATCTTCCATGAGCCTCAAAAGAGAATCATGTACCAAATAGGTGACGGAGCCGCCATTGCCGCTGAAACCCGTATACCTACCGTTTCGGATTTCCGGCGGCTGGACATCATGCTGGGTGGGCAGGGCGCTCCACTCGTACCTATTGGCGACCGGTTGCTTTTTGCCGACTACGACTTCTGTTTGAATATCGGCGGTTTCTCCAACATCTCATTCGAGCAGGACGGGCGGCGCATCGCTTTTGACATCAGTCCGGTGAATTACGTCATCAACCATTACTGCCGGCAAATAGGATTGGAATTTGACCGTGACGGCGAGATAGCACGGCAAGGCAACATCTGCCAAGAACTGCTGGACGAACTGAACGGAATGGATTTCTACCATCAGTCCGGACCGAAGTCATTGGGACGGGAGTGGGTGGAAACGCTGGTATATCCCATGCTCGAGCGTTATGGCTTGAGTATGGAGAATATGCTACGTACCTTTTACGAGCATGCCGCCTGGCAAATATCACGCATCATCACCGCCCGCCCCTTGCCCGATGGTAACGGAAAACTGCTGATTACCGGTGGAGGTGCATTCAACAAGTTCCTCATAGAACGTATCGACGCCTTGTGTCCGTGTGAAATCGTGATTCCCAGCCGGCAAATCATAGAATACAAGGAAGCCCTAATCTTTGCTTTCCTGGGTGCCCTCTATATGGTGGACACACCCGGATGCCTCGCCTCGGTGACGGGAGCCACGACAGATAATATCGGAGGGATGCTGTTTAAAATATAGTCAATTTTACCATTATGGAAAAATCAAAAGACACCTGGACCGTCTTATCCAGCGAATACCTTCATCGGGCTCCGTGGCTCACTGTGCGTAAGGACCATGTAGTGCTACCCAACGGCAACCACATCCCCTCCTATTATATATTGGAATATCCAAACTGGGTGAATACCATTGCCATCACCCGTGATGGACAATTTGTCTTTATCCGCCAATACCGGCATGGCATACAAGAAACGTCCTATGAGCTCTGTGCAGGGGTATGCGAAGAAGAGGACGGCTCTCCGATGGTTTCCGCACAACGGGAACTTTTGGAAGAAACCGGCTATGGAAACGGAGTATGGAAAGAGTTCATGCAAATCTCTCCCAATCCAAGTACCCACACCAACATTACCTACTGTTTCCTGGCTACGGACGTGGAGAAAATCTCCGAGCAACAGTTGGAAGATACGGAAAACCTAACCGTACACCTGCTTTCCTTGCAAGAGGTCAAGGAATTGCTGCAGCAAGGAAGCATCCGCCAGGCGCTGATGGCTGCTCCCCTCTGGAAATACATGGCGGAGAGAATTATTTAATGTGATTACCCTTATTCAAACGGCTTACGGAATGTGCATCCGGATTTCCATTCGGAACAACCGTAAGCCGTTTTCCCCTTGATAACGGTACCTTTTCCGCAAAGCGGACAAGGCTGACCGACGAAATCGTCAGCTTGTACGGGAACCTCCACACTTGAAGCTGCCACAGCGCCCGAAGCCTGTTCCCTCTTTTTACCTGCGGCGGCAGACTTTCTCGGTGCTCTTTTCTTCGGCTCCTTTTTCGGCTTATCGGCAGCCTCTGTCTTGGCAGAAGCCTTACTGCCCTTTTCGGGAGCAGGCGCTTGGATGGTGATGTGGCGGTTGCTGTTATCAGAAAGTACACTCATCACGACTTCCGATACCATCTGCTTCAATTCTTCCAAGAATTGTCCGGCATTGTAAGTTCGTTTTTCTATCTCACGCAGTTTCTTCTCCCAAATACCGGTCAGTTCCGCCGACTTCAACAGCTCCTCATGGATAATCTGTATCAGCTCCACACCGGTAGGAGTGGCTATCAGGTTCTTCTTTTCCTTGCGGATATAGTTTCGTTTGAACAGCGTCTCGATGATGGCTGCACGGGTAGACGGACGACCGATACCATTTTCCTTCAGCGCATCACGCAGTTCGTCGTTATCCACCAGCTTGCCCGCCGTTTCCATAGCACGCAGCAGGGTGGCTTCCGTATAAGGCCGGGGCGGCTGCGTCCACTTCTCATATAAATCGGGAACGTGCGGCCCGCTTTCTCCTTTCACAAAAGCCGGAAGCACATTCTCCTCTTCTCCCTTTTCCTCTTTCTCCTCCTGCGATTGTGCCGAGGGGGTGCCGAAGATAACACGCCAACCCGGTTCCAGAATCTGCTTGCCGGTGGCCTTGAACTCTATGCTCTCTACCTCTCCCAATACGGTGGTAGTGGCAAACTTACAATCGGGATAGAATACAGCAATGAAACGGCATGCTATCAAATCGAATACGCGACGCTCCATATCCGTCAGATTCTGCGGATGCTGGCCGGTAGGAATAATGGCGTGGTGGTCTGTTACCTTCGAGTTATCGAAAACCTTTTTGGACTTCAACAATGCAGTTCCTGTCAAAGGGGCTGTAAATGTCTCGTAATCACGCAGACCTTTCAAGATGCCAGGGCATTTGGGATAGATGTCATCACTCAAATAGGTAGTGTCTACACGTGGATAGGTAGCCACTTTCTTCTCATACAAAGACTGGATGATTTTCAGCGTCTCATCAGCGGAATAGGCAAACTTCCTGTTACATTCCACTTGCAAAGAAGTCAAGTCAAACAAGCGGAGTGGCGCCTCCCTCCCCTCTTTCTTGGTGACATCCGTCACGGTAAAAGGAGAATTCTTAATCTGGTTCAATAAAACAAGCCCACGTTCGCGGTCGGTAATGGGGTCGATGCCCCGGTTCTCTTCTTCTTTTTTAGGTTTCTTCCCGGCAGCTATAGCCTCTTTCTGCTTCTCGGCTTCCAGTACCAGTTCCTCCTCACTTTTCCGGAGGATGGCGGAGAAAGTGGTATCTCGATAGACGGTCTTCAGCTCCCAGTATTGCTTGGGAACAAAATTCTGTATTTCCAGCTGACGGTTTACAATCAATGCCAGCGTCGGTGTCTGCACACGACCGATAGAAAGCACCTGCCGGTTCTGCCCGTATTTTATGGTATAAAGACGGGTGGCATTCATCCCCAGCAACCAGTCGCCGATGGCACGCGACAAGCCTGCTTCGTACAAAGGCTGGAAATCCGACGCATCGCGCAGCTTGGCAAAGCCCTCGCGGATAGCCTCCTCCGTCAACGAAGAAATCCAGAGGCGTTTCACCGGGCAACGCGCCCCGGCCTTCTGCATCACCCAGCGCTGTATCAATTCTCCCTCCTGACCGGCATCACCGCAGTTTATAATCATATCGGCATGTTGCATGAGGTTCTCTATCGTATGGAACTGGCGCTCGTATGTGGGATTACTAATCAGCTTAATGCCGAAACGGGGAGGTATCATGGGCAGGCTTCCCAAGCTCCATGACTTCCAATTAGGGGTATATTCATGCGGCTCTTTCAGCGTACAAAGATGACCGAATGTCCAGGTCACCTGGTATCCATTTCCTTCGATGTATCCATCTTTCTTTTCTCTCGCTCCCAATACATCGGCTATGTCACGCGCCACAGAGGGCTTTTCGGCAATACAAACTATCATTCGCTATTTTATTTAGTGGGACAAAGGTAATAAAAAGGGGGCAAGAACGAAACGATAAGCAAGGAACGATAACATAGACCTGGTAATTTTTTCTCCCCAAAAGCTGACATATGAACATAAAAAAAGGAGTACCGCTGTACTCCAACCTTTGTTAACCTTAAATCTAATACTATGAAAAACACATTGCAAAGATACGGACTTCTGATAAATCTGCAAATTATCCAACTAAAAAAGTATGTTCTATAACACAGATTAAGAAAAAAAGACGGATATGCAAACGCACACCGTCCTTTTTTAACATTTAACGTGTCGGATTATTCTTCATCCAACAAAATCTCCAATATCTGGCAAGCAGCCTTGGCAACCGGAGTACCGGGGCCGAAGATAGCAGCTACGCCTGCCTTGTAAAGGAAGTCATAGTCTTGTGCGGGGATTACACCACCGGCAATCACTACGATGTCCTCACGTCCCAACTTCTTGAGTTCTTCGATAATCTGCGGAACCAATGTCTTGTGTCCGGCAGCCAATGAAGAAACTCCCACTACATGAACGTCGTTCTCAACCGCTTCGCGGGCAGCCTCGGCCGGTGTCTGGAACAAGGGTCCCATATCCACATCAAAACCACAGTCGGCATATCCGGTTGCAACAACCTTGGCACCGCGGTCGTGGCCGTCCTGCCCCATCTTTGCTACCATGATACGAGGCTGACGTCCCTCTTTCTTCGCAAACTTCTCCGCCAATTCACAAGCACGGTGGAAGTCGCTGTCATTCTTACTTTCTGATGAATACACGCCTGATATAGTTCTAATTACTGCTTTATAACGTCCTACAATCTTTTCGCAAGCATAAGAGATTTCTCCCAAAGTAGCACGGACACGAGCTGCCTCGACTGCCAGTTCCAGCAAGTTGCCCTTACCAGTCTTTACGCATTCAGTGATAGCTCCCAACGCCTTGTCTACTTCTGCCTGGTTACGTCCTTCCTTCAGACGCTTCAGGTTTTCAATCTGTTCCTGACGAACTGCCGTATTGTCAATTTCAAGAATATCAATCGGAGCTTCTTTCTCCAGACGATACTTGTTCACACCGACAATGGTCTGTGAACCGCTGTCGATACGAGCTTGTGTACGCGCAGCAGCCTCTTCGATACGCATTTTGGGAATGCCGGTTTCGATGGCTTTTGCCATACCGCCCAGTTTCTCTACTTCCTGAATCAATTCCCAAGCCTTGTGAGCCAACTCATTGGTCAAACTTTCCACATAATAAGAGCCACCCCATGGGTCTACATTCTTGCAAATGTAAGTTTCTTCCTGAATATAAATCTGCGTATTACGTGCAATACGTGCAGAGAAATCCGTCGGCAAGGCAATAGCCTCGTCAAGAGCATTGGTATGCAGTGACTGAGTATGTCCCAATGCAGCAGCCATCGCCTCGATACAAGTACGGCCCACATTGTTGAACGGGTCTTGCTCTGTCAGCGACCAGCCGGAAGTCTGGGAGTGCGTACGCAAAGCCAGCGACTTCGGATTCTTCGGGTTGAACTGCTTCACAATCTTTGCCCACAACATACGTGCGGCACGCATTTTGGCAATTTCCATAAAGTGGTTCGTTCCGATGGCCCAGAAGAAAGAGAGACGCGGTGCGAAAGCATCGATGTCAATACCCGCAGCCGTTCCGGCACGCAGATATTCCAAACCGTCTGCCAGGGTGTAAGCCAACTCGATGTCTGCCGTAGCACCCGCTTCCTGCATGTGGTAGCCGGAGATGGAGATAGAGTTGAACTTAGGCATTTTCTGGGAAGTATATTCAAAGATGTCAGAGATAATCTTCATAGAGAATGCAGGCGGGTAGATATAGGTATTACGCACCATGAATTCCTTCAAGATATCGTTCTGGATAGTACCAGCCATTTCTTCCAACTTGGCACCCTGCTCCAGACCTGCGTTGATGTAGAATGCCATAACAGGAAGTACGGCACCGTTCATAGTCATAGAGACGGACATCTTGTTCAAAGGAATTCCATCGAACAACACCTTCATATTCTCCAAGGAACAGATAGATACACCTGCCTTACCAACGTCACCCACTACACGTTCGTGGTCGGGGTCGTAGCCACGGTGAGTGGCCAAGTCGAAAGCTACGGACAAACCTTTCTGTCCGGAAGCCAAATTACGACGGTAAAAGGCATTTGATTCTTCCGCTGTGGAAAAGCCTGCATACTGGCGGATGGTCCAAGGACGCAACGTATACATCACCGAGTACGGACCACGCAGATAAGGAGGAAGCCCGGCAGCATAGCCCAAGTGTTCCATTCCCTCAAGGTCTTCTTTTGTATAAACAGGCTTCACCTCAATGTGTTCCGGCGTTTTCCAATCAGCATGGATGCCGTTAGCCTTTTGCCACTCAGCACCGTTGACGGGCTGAAAAGCGGCATATATATCTAAGTTTTTAAAATCTTTTCGCATCATGTTATTTACGATTTGACGATTTACGATTTACGATTGAAGTTGCTTACTTCAAAAGTTTGGCGTTGAATTCTTTTAATGTCTCTAATACGTTGACACGGACATGGATAAAGTTCTCGATACCGGCAGCCTTCAAGTCGTCCATGCAAGCAGGAGCACCGGCTACGATAAACATGGCACGGCCATTCAGAGCCTTGAAGGCAGGAACAGCATATTCTGCATATTCATCATCACTTGAACACAATACCACGATGTCGGCCTTGGCAGCCATAGCTGCTTCTATACCTTCTTCTACGGTGGGGAAACCGAGGTTATCCACAACTTCGTATCCGGCACAAGCCAGAAAGTTGCAAGAGTACTGTGCACGTGCCTGGCGCATGGCCAGATTACCGATAGTCAGCATAAACGCTTTCGGGCGTTTGCCGGAAGCCTCTGTTTCGAGACGCAACGCTTCAAATTCACTGGCAGCACGGTCAAAGTTCAGTGTCGGAACATCTTTTTCGCAGGTATGTCCGCCGCCGCAACAGCAAGTAGCCTCAACCGGTTTCTTATCTCCCGCCTTTTCATTAAAGTTGGGGAACTGGTTAGTACCCAACAGCACTTCCTTGCGCTTGGCAACTGCGGCATGACGCGCCTTGTTGCTCTCGTTTACGGCAGCCTGCACTTTTCCGGCTTTCACGGAAGCATAGAAACCACCGTCTTCTTCTACAGCGAGGAAGAGGTCCCAAGCCTGCTTGGCAATAGAGACGGTCAAATTCTCAATATAGTAAGAACCTGCAGCTGGGTCAATAACTTTATCGAAGTGCGATTCTTCTTTCAACAGCAGTTGTTGGTTACGCGCCATACGCTCAGAGAATTCGTTAGGAGCATCATAAGTCTTGTCGAACGGAGTAACCGTCATTGAGTCAACGCCGGCAAGGGCGGCACTCATCGCCTCAGTCTGCGTACGCAACAAGTTTACGTGTGCATCAAACAAAGTCAAGTTGAATGAAGAAGTTTCCGCATGAATCTTCATCTTGGCTGCACAGCGGCATTCGTTATCTTTACCCTTGTTGTCGCAGTCGCGCAGACACTCGGGACTGTAAGAAGCCACAATATTAGCCCACAGCATACGTGCAGCGCGGAATTTGGCTATTTCAAGGAAGTAGTTGGAACTGATACCGAAATTGAACTTAATCTTCTTGGCTACCATTGCAGCCGGCAGACCGGCATCAACCAACTGATTCATATATTCATTACCCCAAGCCAAAGCATAACCCAGTTCCTGGAAAATATAAGAACCCGCATTGTTTAATGTCAACGCGTTCACATTCAATACACGGTATTTCGGAAGGGAAGCGGTAGCCTCGAGCAGCGCCTTGGCTGTTGACACCATATCACCTTTTTCTTTACCTTTGGCCAGCATCTTGTTGAAGTAGTCATAGTTGATGGAGCCCCGCAATTTCGTCAAGTCATAATCCTTTTTCTGGAAATAAGCGACAAGAAGTTCTGCAAGTTCCACCACATGCCCCTGGCAGGTAGAGAAATTCAACTCGACACATTCCGCGCAGATATCTTTCAACAAAGTTTCAATATACTCTGCGTTCAATTCCTTGGCCTTTACATGGAAAGAGAGTGAATCTACACCTTTATTCAAGATGTCCAACGCCTTGGCATTGGCCTCTTTGGGGCATTCCACTTTGATTTCCTGACGAACAAGCCATTCATTGTTGTCTTTCTTGGTACCTCTGAGATAAGGAAACTCGCCGGGAAGAGCATCTGTTGTCTTCAAACCTTCCAAGTCCTCCATACGGTAGAAAGGTTTCACCTTAAATCCTTCGTTTGTCCTCCAAACGAGCTTCTTCTCGAAATCCGCCCCTTTCAGGTCTGCGGTAACTTTCTCCATCCACTGCTCAGTGGAAACGGGAGAAAAGTCGGAGAAGAGTTTTTCTTTACTGTCTGCCATAGTTTATTTAAAATTTAAATAGATGAATACTATTCATTTTTGTCATCAAGAGACTTGCAAATATAAGGAAATACTTAGAACAAAATCTTTTTTTAGAGAAAATTGCACTAACAGATGACTCCGTGCCCATACGGATTCAGCGTATTCACCGGAAGCATACTCTACTTTTGCAAAGTTGATATAGCAAAAAGTACCACAAAGCCTTTGCCACCTCCTTTTTATTAAGTATTTTTGCGCGAAATTTTAAAAAACGACATATTAATAGGTACTATGAATTGGTTAGAAAGCTTGCTATGGGACTCTTCATCTGTCGCTCACATCGTTTGTTTGTATGCATTCGTAATATCTGTGGGCGTATTGCTGGGTAAGATTAAGATTTTCGGGGTATCGTTGGGGGTTACATTCGTCCTCTTTGCCGGTATCCTGATGGGCCATTTTGGCTTCACGGGCGAAACACACATTTTGCATTTCATCCGCGAATTCGGTTTGATTTTATTTGTATTCTGTATCGGTCTGCAAGTCGGGCCCTCCTTTTTTTCTTCCTTTAAGAAAGGGGGTATGCGGCTGAACATGCTTGCTGTCGGTATCGTGTTGCTGAATATCGCAGTAGCATTGAGCATCTACTTCATTGACGGAGGGATAGACCTGCCAATGATAGTAGGTATTCTCTATGGTGCCGTAACCAATACTCCGGGTCTGGGTGCCGCACAAGAAGCCCTGAACCAGATAAACTATACGGGAGACCCCATTGCATTGGGATATGCCTGCGCCTATCCGCTTGGTGTGGTAGGTATCATAGGTTCCATCATAGCCATCCGCTATATTTGCCGGGTGAACCTCAAGAAGGAGGAACAGGAACTCAATACGCAGGAAGCAGATGTAAAGCATCAGCCGCACATGCTTCACCTCGAGGTACGCAATGAATCAATTTCCGGAAAGACCCTGCTCCAGATAAAGGATTTTCTGGGACGCCCGTTTGTATGTTCGCGCATACGCCACGAGGGGCACGTCAGTATCCCCAATCATGAAACAATATTCCACGTAGGAGACCAGCTCTTCATCGTATGTTCCGAAGAAGATGCCGAAGCGGTAACCGCCTTTATCGGAAAAGAAATACACGTAGACTGGGAAAAACAGGACACTCCGATGGTTTCCCGCCGTATCCTCGTCACTAAATCTGAAATCAATGGCAAGAAACTGGGAAGCCTCCACTTCCGCAGCATGTACGGTGTAAATGTAACCCGTATCAACCGTTCGGGTATGGACTTGTTTGCCGATCCCAATCTGGTACTTCAGGTAGGTGACCGTGTAATGGTGGTAGGCCAGCAGGATGCCGTAGAACGTGTAGCCGGCGTATTGGGTAATCAGTTGAAACGTTTGGACACTCCGAATATCGTAACTATTTTTGTGGGAATCTTTTTGGGAATCCTGCTGGGAAGCCTCCCTATTGCATTCCCGGGTATGCCGACACCGGTTAAGTTAGGTCTTGCTGGTGGTCCGCTGGTAGTTGCCATCCTCATCGGACGTTTCGGTCACAAAATGCATCTTGTGACGTACACCACCATGAGTGCCAACTTGATGTTGCGTGAAATCGGTATCGTGCTCTTCCTTGCCAGTGTCGGTATAGAAGCTGGTGAGCATTTTGTACAAACAGTAGTAGAAGGTAGCGGATTACTGTATGTAGGCTATGGATTCCTGATAACTGTTATCCCCTTGTTGATAATCGGTATGATAGCCCGTTTCTACTGCAAAGTGAACTACTTCACCCTGATGGGTTTGATAGCAGGTAGCAACACAGACCCTCCCGCATTGGCATACGCCAATCAGACATCAGGCAATGATGCTCCGGCAGTAGGTTACTCCACGGTATATCCATTGACAATGTTCCTGCGTATTCTGGCGGGACAGATGATATTACTGACAATGATGTAGGAGGAATTAAGGAATTAAAATTAAAGGCTGCGTAGTTGGGTTAAACCAACATTGCGCAGCCTTTAATTTTAATTCCTTAAAGTTTCAGCTTCTTCTTGACGAACTCTTCTATAAAGTCCACCGTAGCTTCAATACCCAATACGGAAGAATCGATACACAAGTGGTATGTTTCGGCAGCTCCCCATTTTTTGTAGCTGTAGTAGTTATAGTATTCGGCACGCTTCTTGTCCGCTTTGTTCATCATCTCCTCCGCTTCACGCTCAGTAATGGAATACATTCGGCAAATACGCTTGATGCGCTCCTCATTGGAGCAGGAAATGAAGACATTGACACAGCGTGGATGTTCTCGCAGGATGTAATCGGCACAACGCCCCACAAACAAGCAGGACTTCTCCTCCGCCAATCTGCGTATCACGTCACTCTGCACTTTGAACAGAGCATCATTACTCAAGCAATTCGTGGCTGGGATAGCCCCGTCACTGACAAAAGGGAAACGCATGCCGAAGAGCCCTCCAATAATACCTTGTGAAGCTTTCTCATCAGCTTTCTCAAAAAACTCACAACACAGTCCACTCTCTTCAGAAGCCAACCTAATCAGTTCCTTATCATAAAAGTCAATACCCAGACGGGCAGCCAGTTTCTCGCCTATCTCCCGTCCGCCACTGCCCAGTTGACGGCCTATATTGATTATAAAATTATTGCCCATACGCTTGTTCATCTATTGGTTTGCAGATAGCAAATATAAATATTCTTACGGAATATCTGCAGAAAGTAGGAAGAAAAATTCAAAGCCTCTCCCCCGACCCATCCCTACAAGGGAGAGGTTCTGAATTTGCGGAATTGACAAACCAACATCACCAATGCTATCAAACTTGCAAGCAAATCGGATACCGGCATGCTGTACCACACTCCTGCCACTCCGAAAAACTGCGGCAGGACAAGCAGGCAAGGAAGCAGGATCAGCATCTGCCGGGTGAGGGAAAGGAATATCGCTTTGCCTGCCATGCCTATGCTCTGGAAAAAGTTGGAAGTCACCATCTGGAAACCAATAATCGGGAAGAACATTACCGTAATACGCAGTCCCGTGACCGAAAGCTCTGTCAGTTCCGCATCCGATGTAAAGATGCCCACCACCAGGTCCGGCACCAGCATACCGACCAGAAAGCCGAAAGTGGTCACTGCCGTGGCATAGATTATCGTCAGTCTCAGCACCTTGTTCACCCGTCCGTACAGCTTCGCCCCAAAGTTATATCCGGCAATAGGCTGCATTCCCTGATTCAGCCCCATCACAATCATCACTACAATGAAAACCAGACGGTTCACGATGCCGAAAGCCCCGATAGCCAAGTCGCCGCCATACTTCTTCAACCCCTGATTGATAATGATAACGATGAAGCAGGCTGCCAGGTTCATCAGGAAAGGAGACATGCCGATAGCAAGCGAATCGAATACAATCTTACGTTTCAGACGGAATATCCCCCGGTGGAAATGCAACAGCTCGTCCTTATTGCTGAAAAGCTTGAACTGCCACGTCAAAGAGATGACTTGCGCCACAATGGTAGCGACGGCAGCGCCACGTATGCCCCAGCCGAAACCATAGATAAACACCGGGTCGAGTATGGTATTGATAACCACCGTGGCTATGGTGGCATACATCGCCTTCTGCGGATGCCCTGAAGAGCGTAGCACTGCATTCAGCCCCAGATAGAGGTGCGTAACGGCATTTCCCAAAAGGATAATCTGCATATAATCCCTGGCGTAGCCCACCGTCTGGTCACTGCCTCCGAAGAAATAGAGAATCGGGTCGAGAAAGAGCATGACAATGATGGTAAAGGCCACTCCCAGCACCATGTTCAGCACAAAGACATTGCCCAGCACACGCTGTGCCGTGTCATAATCCCTCTGCCCCAGCTTGACGGAAATCAGTGTAGAGGCTCCCACACCCACCAGCGAGCCGAACGCCGCAGCCAGATTCATCAACGGGAAAGTCAACGCCAATCCCGAAATAGCCATCGTCCCAACGCCGTGACCGATGAAGATACTGTCTACCATATTATATAAAGAGGATGCCGTCATTGCGATGATTGCCGGAACGGCATATTGCATCAAGAGTTTACCTATACTTTCCGTCCCCAACGCCGAGGGAGTCTTTTGTCCTGCCATATTATATACCTATTTCTTTTTAGCGGGTGCAAAGGTACTCTTTTTTTAAAACAGAACAGCAGAAAAAACACCTTAAACCTGCACACTATGCGGATGATTTATGCTATCTTTGCGATTCAATGATAAATCATAAGATATGATTACCATAATCATACCGTATGATTGATATAATCATACCGTATGATTGGCACATTCATACCGTATGAACCATGCCTGACCTACCGGTTGAGCCGGACACATAATAACAACAAGCCCCCATGGCATTCTATAAGAAAGTAAAACAGAAAGGCGACGACAAATGGCACCCAAGAGCCGTCACCAAAGGACATCCCTATACAACGGATGAAATAGCCCGATTATTGTCGGAAATGTCTACGGTAACCCCGGGAGATACTTATGCAGTATTAATGAACCTTGGTGAAGTGCTGGGCAAGCTGATGAGCTCGGGACACTCCGTAAAGCTAAAGGGCATCGGGACGTTCTACTACACCTGCCGTTCGGAAGGCACCGGGGTAGACACCCCAGAAGAAGTGAGTCCGGCGCAAATCACTGCGGTGCAGATACGCTTCATCCCCGAATACTACCGCGGGCAATGCGGACAAGTGACGGAACGCACCCTCCTCTCCCCGCATATCGAATGGGTAGATACCGAAGGAGAGGATTAATGTCACTCCCCGTTCCCTATATTTCAAGGAAAAAGGTTCGCTATCTGAAAAATGTTTCGTACTTTTGTACCCAAATTGAGTGAAATATAGCGAAATGAACGTATTAGAACTAAGTGAACAAGAAATCATTCGTCGCAACAGCATGAATGAACTTCGCGCGATGGGCATTGAGCCTTATCCCGCAGCAGAGTATGTAACAAATGCTTTCTCTACCGATATTAAAGCTGAATTCAACGACGATGCAGAGCCTCGCCAAGTGTCCGTTGCCGGACGTATCATGAGCCGCCGTATCATGGGTAAAGCATCTTTCATCGAATTGCAGGACTCCAAAGGACGCATCCAGGTATATATCACCCGCGATGACATCTGCCCGGACGAGGACAAGGAGATGTACAACACCGTGTTCAAACGTTTGCTCGATTTAGGCGACTTCATCGGTATCGAAGGATTCGTATTCCGTACCCAGATGGGCGAAATCAGCATCCATGCCAAGAAGCTGACCGTACTTGCAAAGAGCATCAAGCCCCTGCCTATCGTGAAATATAAGGATGGTGTGGCTTACGACTCTTTCGAGGACCCCGAACTGCGCTACCGTCAGCGTTATGTAGACCTTATCGTAAACGACGGCGTGAAAGAAAAATTCCTGAAGCGTGCCACCGTCATCAAGACCATGCGTGCCGTGCTGGATGAAGCCGGCTACACGGAAGTGGAGACGCCGATTCTTCAATCCATCCCCGGTGGAGCAAGCGCCCGTCCGTTCATCACCCACCATAACTCTCTGGATATGGACCTCTACCTGCGTATCGCCACCGAGCTTTACTTGAAGCGACTGATTGTGGGCGGATTCGAAGGTGTATATGAAATAGGCAAGAACTTCCGTAACGAGGGTATGGACAAGAACCATAACCCGGAATTCACTTGTATGGAGCTGTACGTGCAGTACAAGGACTACAACTGGATGATGAGCTTTACGGAGAAATTGCTGGAACGCATCTGTATCGCCGTAAACGGCTGTACAGAAACCGAGATAGACGGCAAGACCATCAGCTTCAAAGCTCCCTACCGCCGTCTGCCCATCCTGGAAGCCATCAAGGAAAAGACCGGATACGACCTCGAAGGAAAGAGCGAGGACGAAATCCGCCAGGTGTGCAAGGAACTGAATATGGAGATTGACGACACCATGGGCAAGGGTAAGCTGATTGATGAAATCTTCGGCGAATTCTGCGAAGGTACTTTCATACAGCCCACTTTCATCACCGATTATCCCGTAGAGATGAGCCCGCTGACCAAGATGCACCGCAGCAAGCCGGGACTGACCGAACGCTTCGAGCTGATGGTGAACGGCAAGGAACTTGCCAACGCTTACAGCGAGCTGAACGACCCGATAGACCAGGAAGAACGCTTCAAAGACCAACTCCGCTTGAGCGAAAAGGGAGACGACGAAGCGATGTTCATCGACCAGGACTTCCTGAAAGCATTGCAATACGGTATGCCTCCCACATCGGGCATCGGTATCGGCATCGACCGTCTGACCATGTTAATGACGGGCGAATCCTTTATCCAAGAAGTGCTTTTCTTCCCGCAGATGCGTCCGGAAAAGGTTATCCCCAAAGATGCTCCTGCACGATACACAGAGCTGGGCATCCCCGAAGACTGGGTGGCTGTAATCCAGAAAGCCGGCTACAACCTGGTGAGTGACATGAAAGATGTGAATCCGCAAAAACTCCACATGGACATCTGCGGTATCAACAAGAAATATAAATTGGAACTGGCAAACCCGACCGTAAACGAAGTTGCTGACTGGGTCGGAAGAATTAAGAATTAAAAATTAAAGAATTAAATAGGCAAGATTAAAGATAAGAGGAGGAGGAAGGTACTCCTTTCCCCTCTTTTAATTTTTAATTTTTAATTATTAATTTCGATATGAAACTACCCGGTAAGATAGCCATCATGGGCGGAGGAAGTTGGGCAACTGCCATTGCAAAAATGGTTCTGGCCCAAGCGGAGTCTATAAATTGGTACATGCGACGCGATGACCGTATTGCCGACTTCAAACGGCTTGGTCATAACCCTGCCTACTTGACGGGCGTCAAGTTTGATACCAAGCGTATCAACTTCAACTCCAACATCAATGATGTCGTGAAAGAATCTGATACGCTCATCTTCGTTACACCTTCCCCTTATCTGAAGGTTCACTTGAAGAAACTGAAGACTAAGATTAAGGATAAATTCATCATCACTGCCATTAAAGGTATTGTGCCCGATGACAACTTGATTGTCTCGGAATATTTCACTAAGGAATATGGCGTCCCAGCTGAGAATATTGCTGTATTGGCAGGTCCCTGCCATGCGGAAGAAGTGGCTCTGGAACGCCTTTCTTATTTGACCATTGCTTGTCCCGACACCGACAAGGCTTGCACCATTGCCCGCAAACTGGCCAGTTCATTCATCAAGACCTCTGTCAGTAATGACGTTGCCGGCATTGAATACAGTTCGGTGCTGAAGAATGTATATGCCATTGCAGCCGGTATTTGCAGCGGTCTGAAATATGGCGACAACTTTCAGGCTGTGCTTATGTCCAATGCCATACAGGAAATGAACAGATTCCTGCAAACGGTACATCCACTGAACAGAAACGTAAATGATTCCGTTTATTTAGGTGACCTGCTGGTGACGGGATATTCCAATTTCAGCCGTAACCGCACATTCGGCACGATGATTGGCAAGGGATACTCCGTGAAAAGCGCGCAGATTGAGATGGAAATGATTGCTGAAGGATATTACGGTACAAAATGTATCAAGGAAATCAACAAGCATTATCATGTCAACATGCCTATTGTAGATGCAGTATACAACATTCTGTATGAGCGTATCTCGCCGACGATTGAAATCAAGCTGCTTACCGATTCATTCCGGTAAGCGTGAAAAAGATAAAACGAAATACTGAATTTAAAACCTAGAATATTATGATTAGTTTGAACATTGAAAAGACTCTTGGATTCATCTCCAAAGAAAACGTTTTCGCCTATGAAGCCCAAGTAAAGGCTGCACAGGAAGCATTAGAGAATGGTACCGGTAAGGGCAACGACTTCTTAGGCTGGCTGCACCTCCCCTCTTCCATCA
Organism: Bacteroides sp. AM32-11AC; assembly: GCF_003603515.1. NCBI lineage: Bacteria > Pseudomonadati > Bacteroidota > Bacteroidia > Bacteroidales > Bacteroidaceae > Bacteroides > Bacteroides sp. AM32-11AC. The sequence continues at coordinate 211,824 of NZ_QTNH01000005.1, forward strand.
CTAAAGAGCACCTGGCCGACCTAAAGACTACCGCACAGACGTTGCGTGACAACTGCGAGGTAGTAGTAGTTGCCGGTATTGGCGGAAGTTACCTCGGTGCACGTGCGGTGATAGAGGCTTTGTCAAACAGCTTCACTTGGTTGCAAGACAAGAAAACGGCTCCGGTCATTCTGTATGCAGGACACAATATCGGTGAAGATTATCTATATGAACTCACCGAATACTTGAAAGACAAGAAATTCGGTGTTATCAACATCTCCAAATCCGGTACTACCACTGAAACGGCCTTGGCGTTCCGTCTGTTGAAAAAGCAATGCGAAGACCAACGCGGCAAGGATATGGCAAAGAAGGTTATCGTTGCCATCACCGATGCCAAAAAGGGCGCTGCCCGCGTAACGGCCGACAACGAAGGCTACAAATCCTTCATCATCCCCGATAACGTGGGCGGACGTTTCTCCGTACTGACTCCGGTAGGCTTGCTGCCCATCGCAATAGCAGGTTTCGACATTGAGAAACTGGTTGCAGGTGCAGTTGCCATGGAAAAGGCTTGTGGAAAAGATGTTCCGTTTGCAGAAAATCCTGCTGCCATCTATGCAGCTACGCGTAACGAGCTCTACAAGAACGGTAAGAAAATTGAAATCCTCGTAAACTACAATCCCAAACTGCACTACGTAAGCGAATGGTGGAAGCAGCTTTATGGTGAATCCGAAGGTAAGGAAAACAAGGGTATCTTCCCTGCTGCCGTAGATTTCTCCACCGACCTGCACTCCATGGGACAATGGATTCAGGAAGGCGAACGTACCATCTACGAAACTGTCATCTCCGTGGAGAAGACACAGCACTCCCTGCAAGTACCTTCGGACGAAGCCAACCTCGACGGACTGAACTTCCTGGCAGGCAAGCACGTGGACGAAGTGAACAAGATGGCTGAATTGGGCACACAGCTTGCCCACGTTGACGGCGGCGTACCCAACATGCGCATCGTTATCCCTGCACTGAATGAAGAAAGCATCGGAGGTCTGCTCTACTTCTTTGAAATAGCTTGCGGTATCAGCGGTTATATTTTGGGAGTCAATCCGTTCAACCAACCGGGTGTGGAAGCATACAAGAAGAATATGTTTGCATTGCTGAACAAGCCCGGCTACGAAGAAGAGTCCAAAGCTATCCAGGCAAGACTTTGATAAATTAAGAATTGAGAGTTGAGAATTGAGAAATGGCTGCACAACAAGTGCGAAGAGAACCGTTCCCCGATTCTCAACTCTCTATTTATCTACCCCGCATTTTTAAATTCTCAATCCCCAATCTACCAAGTGTTCGAAAACTCTATCGCCCGTTATCTGGAAAAGCACGGGCACCCCTACATCCAACTGAAAGCCGTTCTTTTTGACATGGACGGTGTGTTATTCAACTCCATGCCCTACCATGCCGATGCCTGGCATAAAGTAATGGAACGTCATGGCCTGCACTTGAGCCGTGAAGAGGCATACATGCACGAGGGACGTACCGGAGCCTCCACCATCAACATCGTTTATCAACGCCAGTATGGCAAGGATGCCACTCCCGAGATGATAGAAAGCATCTATGCAGAGAAAAGCGCCGAATTCAGTACCCACCCGGAACCGGAACGTATGCCGGGTGCTTGGGAAGTGCTGCAAAAGGTAAAAGCGGCAGGACTTATTCCGGTACTTGTCACCGGTTCGGGCCAACACTCCCTGCTGAACCGCCTTGCCCACAACTTCCCTGGTATGTTTCAGCGCGACCACATGGTGACCGCCTTTGATGTGAAATACGGAAAGCCTCATCCTGAGCCTTATCTAATGGGACTGGAAAAAGCCGGAGTACAAGCCAACGAAGCTATAGTTGTAGAAAATGCACCTATCGGAGTACAAGCCGGAACAGCAGCCGGCATATTCACTGTGGCAGTCAATACCGGTCCGCTGGACAGGCAGGTATTACTGGATGCCGGAGCAGATTTATTGTTTCCGTCCATGCAGGCGCTTTGTGACGACTGGGAAAGGTTGCAAACCGCATTAGATGCCAGTAATAGCCTTCGCCACAAAGATTGACGGCGACCCAAACAATATAACAGTTGATTGGAGCTTATATAACCAAGTAATACCATTACTTGATATACAGAAGACATCTATTGTCTTTCTTCTTAAAGCGCTCCAATCTACCCATTTTCTCCTTCTCGGTTTCTTTAATAGGGAACGTTATTCTACAGGTATCTTTATCATAATCATACAATTCTCTGGCAGGAACTACATAAACAGATTCCGGACTGTCACCACACCATCCAAAGCCAAAAACATAAAACAAGTTTTTTATCGGACGGTTCAACAGATTGGAATTCATATACCCCTCGTACTTTTCAATGTCTTTTATATCGAGATAAAAACCTATCTTACTTCGCCATTTACATTCTACAGCTATAATATCTCCAACTTCATGAATGGTACTCGTTGTGGTAACACACTCCATCAACAAATCCGGAGATGATGAAGACAGAGGCCTATACCCCTCAATGTATTTATCACCTCTCCAATCTAAAAGCCGCCAAAATATTTTCTTATCACATAGATCCGGATAACCTTCTTTACTAATATTAGAGTTCTTCACAACCCATTCCTCAAATCTATCTCCTAAATATTTACTTTTCTTCCTTTCTTTAAAATATTGAAAGGTATCCATAAACCGATATTGGAAAACACCTACAAAATCATCGATAAACTGATTTAATATTTTCATAGCCATAATAGTCTATTGTGTCTTTAAATAATATTCATTGCAAACAAAAATTCATAGGTGAAGAGCCGCAACACCCATTTTCAAAAATAGATTTTTTTTCATTTCCAAAAATAGAGTTTTTTTCCCAATTCTTTCCAGATTTCCTTCCCATCTTTGTAATACAGAAAACAAATAAAGTATTAATTATTAAAAATAGAGAAGTATGAAAAAATTAGTTATGATGTTGGTTTGTATGTTTGCAGTGCACACAATGGTAATGGCGGATAATGATAAGCCGATAGAGGTGAGCCAGTTGCCGGCGAAGGCGCAGACATTTATCAAGACTTATTTTAAAGACCATAAAGTGGCAATGGCTAAATTGGAGTCGGGAATGTTTTATAAAAGCTATGATGTGGTGTTCACGAATGGGGAGAAGGTAGAATTTGATAAATCGGGGGAATGGAAAGAGGTACGATGCAGACAAAGTGAAGTTCCTGTACAGATTGTACCGGAAGCGATACGTAACTATGTAAAGACCAATTATCCGGATGCAAGAATTCTTCAGATTGAGTACGATGACAATGAGTATGAGATAAAGTTGTCTAATCGTTGGGAAATTACATTTGACTCTAAAATGAGGGTGATTGACATTGACGATTGATGACAAGAAAGATTTAGAATATGTAGATTATAAAGTATCAAGAAACTGAAAACAGTTGCTTGGAGAGGGTTTCTCCAGGCAACTGTTTTTTTTTATGCACTTCCGTACGGTAGCAGGGCATATGGTGCTGCGCTCATTGTACAACAGTGGTTGTACTACTATTCCAATTGCCCGGAGTCAACGAAGCCCCGGCTGCACTTTTGCAGTTTTTTAATCAGTGTGTCCGGAGAAGGACACTCAACCTTCTCCGGAGCTGAAAATACTGATTTATAAGGAAATGGCGCTTCTCGGCGCTTCCTGCCGGAAGGCGACTCAGGCTATGACGCTTTCAGGATTTTGGCAGACCTCACCATGGTATAGGTAGTCTCCTTAGTACAATGGCGCATATCATTCAGCTTACTGAAAAATAGAGTTTTTTTCAGAGAGGTTTGTTCGGCAGAGAAATTCCAACCGCAGAACGGAAGAACAACGTTTTCAGTCCGTCATAAAATCCCGGAAGAGCAACCGTTCCATGCGTCTCTTCCGGGAACTTTTTTGATACCACCCGCAAATGCCGCTTCTCCATACGAGGAACTGCACTCCCTATAAAATCATCTGTCAGGGGAAAGTGGATCAGCTTCCTATCAAGACGCGGCTGAGTGGCAAACGCAACATACAGTTGCTTTCCTGAAAAGTCAACCTTATCTACCTGCCGTTCTACCTGTTTCTGAAAATATCCTTTATCCCACCATAAACTGGGGTCTATGGCGATGTATGTATCAAATGCACTGGGATAATTCAGCAAAACATGCAGCGTGAACAACCCGGCATAAGAATGTCCAGCCAACAAGTGTTGTCCATTCACCGGCAAGTCTTGTTCCACTGCGAGGCGTAGCTCCTCCGTCAGAAAACGGCAAAATTGTCCTGCCCCACCCCCTTCCGGTTTATCGCCCGGACGGACAGTTCCGTCACGCCGGGCAGCGGAACAGGTTGGCGTAAAGTCTCTGGTTCTGTTTGTATTCAGGACAGCCACAACGATACAGGGCGGTAAGGAAGAAACTTTGGAGGTGGAAAACAAGCGAGTAAAACCTACCACCGAATGAAAAAAAGAATCACCGTCCAGCAAATAAAGAACCGGATAACTTTCCTCTTTTTCACCCGGGCGGGTTGCAGGTACATACACCCAATATTCTCTAGCCTCATTCAAGACATGCGAAAACAAAGTGTGGCGAGTCCCGATAGAAATAGCTTCTTGCGCTCTCAGCGGAAAACCGAGCCAAGTGACAACTACCAATATGAACAGAATATGCAGGCTTCTCATTTCAATTCTTTTTTCAGTCTGCAAAGTTCGCAGAAAATAAGTTGACTACCTATCCCTATTTTTAGGTATTCTCACGGTTGAAAGCTTTCCGCAGAAATCAAAGGCTGATTAAGAAAGTTTGATGGGCAACTGAATTTCCGTCATCCATTCATCCACCGTTTCTTTGTTCCAAATGCCGTCAATATGGCAAAACCGGGCACGGTCAATGACCTCGTATCCATTTGTCTCGGCATACGCAAAAAGCTCGGCGAAAGTTTCGGGCATATGCTCATAAGCACCGTAATGGTTGACACAGAGCGCAACCGGCACTTCCGGAAGTTCCTTGAATTTAATCAGTTCCGAATCTTCCTTGCGTTCAGCCACCGCTTCAAAAAACTCGATATCAATATCAACCCCATATTCCTCATTATATTCCACCGTGAAACAATATTCCGGGGCAGGACATTCACAACCCAAACGGTACATTTCAGGCCCGATGATATTCGGACAAAGATTGAACAGCTCCTGATAAGAGTCTATTTTACGGCGATGGGTAGCAAAAATTCTTGAAGGGAGGGATTTCTTAAACACTTTTTCCATAACATTCTCTTGTTTATGGAGTAAATTTTCCAATTTGGCAAGTTCGGTCTGCCGCCATATCAAGTGTTCAATCTCGTTTTTGCAACGTTCTATTTTAACCTTCAACAATTCAGCATCCGGAAATTCCTTGCCATCGGCAAACAACTCGGATATCTCTTCGAGGCTGAACCCTAATTGCTTGAGGTAAACAATACGGCTCATACACCGGAGCTGGCTGATGTCGTAATAGCGATACCCCGTCCACTCATCCACTTCAACGGGTATCATCAATCCTATCTCTTCATAATGACGAAGCGTCTTAACGGTCACCTGGCAAAGTTTGGAAAACTCTCCGATTTTAAACTTCATTTTATTCTTCATAAACTCATGAGCATTTTGTTTATGATGCAAAGATAGGTCCTGCCCTTAGGGACGAGTCAAGAGATTGCTTCAAAAAAAACACATATTTCACTATTCACAACGGCAATAGGTGTTTGCACCGCACGTACAATGGGGTAACAACTGCCCACTCAGTTCATCGCGGTAAAATTCATACAGCCGCCGGTACATGGTTTCATAGAGTGCGGCAATTTGTTGCTCCTGCTCACTTTCATTTTGAAAACGATTTTTAAAGGGGTCTTCAAAATTAAAATGCACCTGCTGCTTGGCATCCAGAGTGATAAACTTCAGTTCTTCTCCGGCTTCTTTACATAGGGTAATCACGTAGTCCCACGACCGGTGCGTATAGGTCCCGACACCAGACGGTTTCTTGCGAGACACGCTGAAACCATTCTGTTCCATCACATTGCACACGGCATCGGGAACGCAGTTCCCCTCCATAATTCCTGCCGTAGAGATATTCATTCCCCTGCCAAATGCATGCAGGAGTTCCTGCGCGATACGGCTGCGGCACGTATCTTCATTACTTATTAACAGTATATCCATTGTCCGTTACTTTTCCAGGTTTAAATACTCGCCATCTCCTTCTTTCTTCATCTTCGCTTTACGTGCCAGGTCGAACAAGGTGGGGTTAATGTGGCAATATCCACCAGGATTTTTGTCCAGATAGTCTTGATGATAATCTTCGGCGAGATAGAAGTTCTTCAAAGGCTCTATCTCTACAACCAACGGACGGGAGTAGTTGGCAGCCAGCCGGTCAACGGTTTCACGAATAACGGGCAGGTCGGCGGTATCCGTATAATAGATACCCGTGCGATACTGTGTACCTCTATCCCCCCCTTGCTTATTGAGGCTGGTAGGGTCAATCGTTTTGAAATAAAGGTCGATAAGGAAAGGCAAGTCCACCTCATCGGGATCATACTGTACTTTTACGGTTTCGGCAAAGTCCGTGGTACCGGTACATACCTGCTGATAGGTAGGATTGGCTATATTTCCATTGGCATATCCCACCTGGGTAGCCTCCACACCTTCTATTTGTTTCAGGAAATGTTCGGTACCCCAAAAACATCCTCCTGCCAGATAAATCTCTTTCATTGGTTTCATGTCTGTTCTCCTTTCTGACCGTCCTTCCGGCTTACCGGCATAGGACAGACAAGTCATTAACATTGCAAAAATAAATATTATTTGTTTCATACCTCTAACTCTATGGAAATTATAACAAGAAAGAGAACCGTATGGTTGACTTTTCTGGATGTATTGTATAAAAAGAAACTCCCTTTGCAAAGTATTCATGCAAAGGGAGTTCCTTTCTTTGTGACCCCGGTGCGATTCAAACGCACGACCTTCAGAACCGGAATCTGACGCTCTATTCACTAAGCTACGGAGCCAAATGTGGATGCAAAAGTATAAAAAAATTAGCAGATTCCTAACATTCAAACGCTTTTTATATCAAACCGAGGAATATTTTTATTATTACTTTGAGAAGACTAACCGCAATTACACAAACATTTTGTTCTTTTTTCCCACAAAACAGAAGCAAGTATCAATATTATTCCTATCTTTGCCGAGCAATTTAATAGAAGTTATACTGAATAAATTTATGAGCTACCTGATAACACCTGAAGGTTACAAACCTTTATTGGACCTAAAACAGACTGAATTAGGGATTAAACAAATTAAAGAGTTCTTCCAATTGAACCTCTCTTCCGAACTGCGCCTGCGACGTGTGACAGCTCCACTGTTCGTATTGAAAGGAATGGGTATCAATGACGACCTCAATGGAGTGGAACGTGCCGTAACTTTCCCTATCAAAGATTTGGGCGACGCCAAAGCTGAAGTGGTGCACTCCCTCGCCAAATGGAAACGCCTCACGCTTGCCGAATACCATATCGAACCGGGATATGGCATCTACACAGACATGAATGCCATCCGTGCCGATGAAGAACTGGGCAATCTGCATTCCCTTTATGTAGACCAGTGGGACTGGGAACGCGTCATTACTGCCGAAGACCGCAATGTGGAATTCCTCAAGGAGATAGTAACCCGTATCTATGCAGCTATGGTGCGCACAGAATATATGGTATATGAGATGTATCCGCAAATCAAGCCTTGCCTGCCCCAGAAACTTCACTTTATCCATGCCGAAGAATTGCGCCAACTGTATCCGGACTTGGAACCCAAATGCCGCGAACATGCCATTTGCAAGAAATACGGTGCAGTGTTCATCATCGGTATCGGATGCAAGCTGAGCGACGGCAAGAAGCACGACGGACGCGCCCCGGACTACGACGACTATACCAGCAAAGGGCTGAACGACCTCCCCGGACTGAACGGTGACCTCCTGCTATGGGACCACATCCTGCAACGCAGCATCGAACTTTCCTCCATGGGTATCCGCGTAGACAAGGAAGCCCTGCTTCGCCAGCTCAAAGAGGAAGGCGAAGAGGAACGCCTGGAACTTTACTTCCACAAACGCTTGATGAATGATACACTGCCGCTTTCCATCGGTGGCGGTATAGGGCAGTCCCGCCTCTGTATGTTCTATCTGCGCAAGGCGCATATCGGTGAGATACAAGCCAGTATCTGGCCGGAAGATATGCGCAAAGAGTGCAAGGAACACAATATACACCTGATTTGATATACATTTATCCCGTCATATAATATAAAGTTCACCCCCTCAAAAGGTTGGACTTTATTTTTTATTTTGTACTTTAGCATCCGAAACTACTAACAGATCCAATTATGAATGTTCAAATAGAAGAAAGCTGGAAAGCACATCTGCAACCTGAATTTGAGAAAGATTATTTCCGTACATTGACTGATTTTGTACGGGACGAATATGGGAAATATGCAATATATCCTCCGGGAAAGCTGATATTCAATGCATTCAACCTATGCCCTTTTGACAAAGTAAAAGTCGTGATAATCGGTCAAGACCCCTATCATGGTCCGGGACAAGCACACGGACTTTGTTTCTCCGTAAATGACGGTGTTCCTTTCCCTCCTTCCTTACTTAATATTTTCAAGGAAATAAAAAATGACATTGGCACTGATGCCCCCACTACCGGCAATCTGACACGCTGGGCAGAGCAAGGCATATTGCTGCTCAATGCTACCCTCACCGTACGTGCACACCAAGCCGGTTCTCACCAAAACCGAGGTTGGGAAACATTTACAGATGCGGCTATCCGCATTCTCGCCGAAGAAAAAGAGCATCTTGTATTTATTCTTTGGGGAGCCTACGCCCAACGTAAAGGGGCATTCATCGACCGTAGCCGACATCTGGTACTCACCTCGGCACATCCATCTCCCCTATCCGCTTATAACGGCTTCTTCGGGAACAAGCATTTCAGCAAAACAAACGAGTATTTGCGGGAACATGGAGAGACGGAAATAATTTGGTAAACATCAATACCACTGAATATTACTCTGAGTCTGGCTTCTCTGTTCCCATTTCAAGTCTTGCAGGATACTTGCATTGGCACGGATGGTAAAGTTATAGTATTTCCAGCGTCCGAAAGGTGATATGGCAGCCGTCATGCTGAAACAGTGCAGGTCACGTGTGATGTTGAAAGCGGTCTGCGTTATCTCCTTCGCATTGAAGTCATAACCGGAATTGAAGCTGACAGCCCATTTATTGGTAAGCTTGACGTTACCGTTTATATTAAGGGAATTCAGGCTGAATTTGTACGGATAGCGCATGTTCTTACGATTAATGGGCTTACTGGTGTCTTCCGTAATATTGAAACCGGTACTGAAGTTGATAGACCAAGGCATCTTGAATACCTGATAGCCGTCAGCATCGGCAGCAGCCTTTTCCTTCTTCTTCTTCGGAGTGCCGTCCTCGGTGGTTTCGCCCTCCATGTCACTGTCTCCCTCCGTCGAGGCATTCTGGTCTTGGTCCTGCTCCTCGTCATCCTTCTGACCGGTGAAGAAGTTCCTTATTTTCTTCCACGAATCATTGTTCACGGTCCAACTGAACGACGTACCATATCCCGACCAACGACCGAAACGGCCATACGACCATTCCGTACGGTTACCGGGCACCACCCTTCCGTTCTCATCAAACTCGTAAGCATAAGTGGCAAAGGTAGAGCTCATACTCAACGTATAACTCTTGCTCAACTTCAGACGGAGATTAAAGCTCAAGTCACTCCAAGGACGCACCTGGGCAGCCGTGTTGTAACTGATACCCATACTCAAATCGTCAATCAGGCTCACCTTGCGGATAGAGTCATTCTTATCCTTGAACTTCATTTCAAGGTTATTGGAGATATTGAAACTGATAAGCCCCTGCTTTCCTCCACTTGGCGGACTGAACACCTGACCGGCATAATAGGAATACTGCACGGTATCGCGAATGCCGTTCTGGTCTTTTATATAAGAGTCATAATAGCCAAAACGGGACGAAGTGAAATCGGGTGCAGCGCTGAAACTGATGGAGGGAGTGATGACGTGACGTATCTGTATCTCCTTCTTCTTCATAAACAATGGCTTGTACATACCATAAACTTTGGTATTGATACCCAGACTGGCACTGTAGTCGTATACACGGTGAAAACCGTAGGTCGTATCATTCACCTCCTTGCCTTGCTCATCGTCCCAGTCCTTCTTCACCTTGCGGGTGTACCAACGCTCCGTATAGTTTACGGTAGGCGTCACATTGAAGTACTTGAACAAAGTAAACGTGGCACTTACCGGAATCTCATGCTGCATACCGTTCTCCCAATCGCGTATCAGGTTCTTCTTGAACAACAGATTGTCCTTCGTCTTGATACTGTTCTTCACACGGCCAGTATAGCGAACGGAAATCTTCTCATACCACTTTTCATCTCCCACTGCATGTTTGCGCTTGAAAGGGAAAATGGTACTCAAGGAAATGGTCATGTCCGGTAAAGTCACCGCGATAGAGGAGTCGCGCATGGTCTGGGCAATATTACCTGAAGCGGAGATGCTCAGATGCTGGTCGGGAAAGTTACGCGAATAGCTGACACTGGAAGTCTTGGTATTCTGCGACATTGCCTGGGAGTTGTACATATTGCCGATATTGGTACGCTCATAACTACTGGTAGCAAAGTTCACACTGGCAGAAAAGGTAGAATTCGGACTCGCTTTCGGGTCCTGCCGGTGAGACCACACCACCTTGAAGTCTTTGGCAACCGAGTAGTCGGGCAAGCCTTTGTCACCGGTCTTGGTCACCTGATAGCTTGCCTGCAGCAAACCGGAATATTTGTAACGCTTCACATAGTTCGACTCCATATTCAGCGCCCAAGAACCTTTCGTGAAGATATCCGCCCGCAGCTTCAAGTCCATTTGGTCACTGATGGCGAAGTAATATCCACCGTCCGTCAGACCGAAGCCACGATTGGAGTCATCCATATAGGTAGGCATCAGAAAACCGGACTGGTAACTGCTAGAAAACGGGAAAAAGAAAAATGGAACGGCAAGCGGAAGCGGCACATCCTCTACTACCAGATAGGCAGGTCCCGTCACCACGTTCTTTTTCGGACGTACCTTGGCATAAGTCATCTGCATATAAAAATGGGGGTGGTCATGATGGTCACAAGTCGTGTAACGACCGCTCCTCATATAGAGTTCATCATTATTCCCTTTCTTGGCATTATTACCGGTCACGTATCCCTCGCCCTGCTGGCTGACAACATTGCTGATAAGACCTCTTTTACTCTTGAAGTTATAACGGATAGTATCGGTTTCGTAGGAGGTGTCCCCGTCTTTGAAGACCGGTCTTCCCTTGGCTGTTCCTACAGAATCGACCACGCCACGGGCAAAAACCGTACTGTTGTCCATATCCATAGAGATGACATCAGCCTCCAGGTCAGCACCCGGATAACTCACCTTTCCCTGGCCGTAAAGATGGGCAAAGCCACTCTGCGTAAATACAATGGAGTCATTGGCTTCGTAGGCTACGGGAGCATCCAATGCATCCTTCTTGGGAGGCGCAGCCGCTACCGTATCTTGTTGCAACGAATCGGCAGGAAGCCCCTTTCCCCCTTGCAGGGAGTCTCCCATCTGCAAACTATCCCCTACCTGCAACGTGTCTGTCCGCTGAATATTCGGAGGCGCGACCTTCGCTCTACGGCGCTGAGAAGCAGCCCCACCGGAGAGAAGAAGCAAGACGAATAGTAGTATGAATGATATGAATGTATTTGCTTTCAATGGCGTCATTAACTAATAGTTTACGCTTGGAGGGGCAAAAGTACATAATTTATACGGATAATCTCCCTTTTTAAAGAAATTTAGATTGCTACAAGAACTGTTCGCACCAATTATCAAAGCGCCGTACCCCTTCTTCACCATAACGTTCCAAACTTTTACGGGCTTTTTCTACACTTTTCTCCTTTTCCAAATGAGTTTTTGAATAAAACTTATCGGCAAAACAGATAGCTTGTTCTTCCAAGCTGACCGGAACCATTTCACGATGCGGTACGGGCAAATCCTGCGCAATGATTCCCTCCAATGAAAGTCCGGCACCCGTATGGCGTTCACAAACCAAAGCATGGCGGGGATAGCCTTCGCCGCGTATCAGGTCGGCTCCCAAATAACCGTGACAGATATAAGGCTTGTCGCCAAAACAATGGATACCTGCCGCATCTGTAAGAAAAATGCCTATATCGTGCAGCATGGCAGCCTCGTACAGAAAATCCTTATCCAATGAAAGTTCCGGATGGCGGTCGGCAATCCATAACGACTTGTCGGCTACGGAACGGCTGTGCGTCAACAGTATATGCCGCAACTCATTCTCTTCCGGATAATATTTGTTAATGATATCTATCGGATTCATTTTAAGTTATGAGTTATAAATTATGGGTTATGAATGTCAATCGCCCTAAATTTATACATGCAGATTTCATTACGCATATCACAACTGCGTCTGTCTGTACGGAATATCTTTTCCAGATGATACGTCTGTTCCAGCTCTCCCAACATATTCTCCTCCTCCTTTACGGGAACCAACAAATAGCCCTCCCCGCTGGACGGACGTTCCTTTTCAATGTGCCGCATGCGGTCTTTCAGATAGAAGTTAACACCATAGAAACTCATTTTCGAGTAAGAATAGACCACACCTTCCGGAACATACGTATTGACCCTTTCAGCCAAATGTTTATCTGATTTCACAGCCAGCACCGTGGGCTGATAAACCGAATCCAATGATACGAAAAGGCAGAGCATACATCCTGCTATGCCATATAATAATGACCGGCTATCCGCACGCTTTATCACCATGCGTAATGTGCAGACAGCGGCTACTACGGGAAGCGCTACCAGGAGCCACTTGGGAACAGACAAAGCCACATCCTCCAACGCATGCATAAAGGCTACATTCTCAGCGGCATGGCGTCCGCTTCCAAAAACGCTGTCGGGAACCAGGCCGAGACGAACTACGACAAAAACAAGCGTAAGCAACAAGCCCAAAGAAGCAAAGATGATTGCACAAATCCTGAAAACTCGTGCCCCCTTTTGTACCAAAGCCAACAGATACTCAGCTATCAGCACTGCCATAAACGGATAGATGGGAAGCAGATAAACGCTCCGCTTACTCTTGGGGATGCAGTAGAAGACAAAGATTATCAGAATGACCAGCCACGTGAACAATTGTACCGGAGACTGGTTGCGGAAAGCAGTCCAGCCCTTCTTCAACCGCAACAGCAGGGTCTCCCCTTCCGGCAGACAACGCATGTTTTTCCACTTCAAGCCAAACAAGGAAATTACCAGAACCAACGTCCAGGGAATCCATCCCCAAATCAAAGTCAGGAAATTATACCATATAGGATTTTCATGGGACTCGTAGGACATTTTGCCCATAAACCGCCCGGTATTCTCCTCCAGAACCAAATCGAGGAACGGTTGTCCACCTTGTCTGTAAGCTACGTATACCCAAGCTAAATAAGGAACAAAAGAAAGCAAGCCGATACCTACCAACGAGAAAAACGCTTTCCAGAAAGAACGTCCGCGCAACAACTGATACACACCGATACACGCGCAAGGGAATATGGAGCCTACCGGCCCTTTGGTCAACGTGGCACATCCCATCAGCAACACCGCAAGCCAGGGCACTCCGCGGCATCCCTTCTCATCCCAGCGGAACAGCAGACAAAGGGAAATAACGATAAAGGCAACCTGAACCATATCGACCCGACAAGCGACAGCCGCCCGATGCACCTCGAAAGAAGACAAAAGAAGAATAGAGGCCAGAAACGCCGTTTGAACGTTTTTACGTTTTGCCACAAAGGCAAAGAACATCAACTGCATGGCTAAAAAAGCCAATGCAGACGGGAAACGGGCGGAAAACTCCGTCACCTCTCCAAAAAGGGAAGAGACGGCGGCTATTGACCAGTAGAAGAAAGGGGGTTTATAAGCAATATCAGTACCATAGTTCACCGGAAGTATCCAGTTTCCACTTTCCAGCATAGAAAGGGCAACAATCGCCTCCCGCGGTTCCCCCTTGGAATAAAAAATGGTTTCTCCCAGAAAGGGAACAACCACAAGCACACTCAGCAGCGCAATAAACCAGAACGCCTTCTTTCTGTCCGACATACCTTATTTGTTTTTTATGTTTTCTGGACGCAAAGATAGCGCAAACCGAAAGCAGATGCAAATTTATTTGCAATTTGCTGAGATGCAGCTTAATTTCGCAAAGCAAAATTACAAATAATTCTGAAACAATGCCTAACTTTGCCGCCCCAATGATAATGGCAACAGAGAGTAGATATTTAATGTTAAGATGAAGCGGCTGAAACAACTACCGGAATTTGTACGCTTCGTAATGGTGGGCATCTTTGCGACAGCTCTGCACTACGGATTGTATTTTGTATTACAACGGGTTATCAATGTAAACATAGCCTATACACTGGGATATGCTCTCAGCTTCATCGCCAATTTCTATCTGACTGCTTACTTTACCTTCGGCCGGAAGCCCTCATGGAGAAAAGCCTTCGGATTTGGAGGGGCACACTTATGCAGCTATCTGCTACACATGGGGTTGCTGAACCTCTCTCTCTGGATGGGCATCCCCAAACCTCTGGCCCCCATTCCGGTTTTCGCCATCGCCATTCCGGTCAACTTCTTACTCGTACGTTTCGTTTTCAAAAGAAAAGAGTGATAATTTGTTTTTCTCCCGATTTCTTACGAATATTGCAAAAAGATTTGTTCTATGATGGAAAACTCTCCCATACTCGCCGTTGTCGTACCTTGCTACAAAGAAGAGGCAGTGCTGCATGAAACCCATAAACGATTGAGCCAATTATTCGACCGGCTGATACAAGCCCGGCAAATTTCCCCGGAAAGCTATATATTATATGTAAACGACGGAAGCACCGACCAGACATGGGCTATCATCAAAGAACTGCACCAAAATACGGCCTATGCCTGCGGACTGAACCTGGCAGGAAACGTAGGACACCAGAATGCCCTGCTAGCAGGACTCAATGCAGTAAAAGAGCGTTGCGAGATAGCCATCTCCATTGATGCAGACTTGCAAGATGACATCCAGGTGATTCCGGACATGATAAACAGCTATAAAGCGGGCAATGACATCGTTTATGGCGTACGTAAAGAACGGAAGACCGACACTTTCTTCAAACGCAACACCGCTTTGGTCTTTTATCGGCTGATGAAGGCAATGGGGGTAAAATCCGTCTACAACCATGCCGACTACCGCCTGATGAGCCAGCGGGCTATACAACACCTATGCCGCTTCCGCGAGCGCAACCTTTTTCTTCGGGGGCTGGTTCCCCTCATCGGCTACCAGACGGACAGCGTGTACTACAATCGTGACAAGCGTTTTGCCGGAGAATCAAAGTACCCTTTCCGGAAGATGCTTAATTTTGCCATCGACGGTATCACTTCCTTTTCCGTCAAACCAGTCCGTATGATTTTTTGGATAGGCTGCATCTTTATTCTTGTGGCACTGTGTGTCACCGGATGGACACTTCACTCTTACACACAGCATAACGCCGTCCCCGGATGGTCATCACTGATGATTTCCGTCTGGCTGGTAGGAGGTGTGATACTTGTGTCGCTGGGGATTGTAGGCGAATACATCGGCAAAATATACATTGAGGTGAAGGACCGACCGCGCTACAATGAAGAAGAACTGCTGATGCCGTCCGGCAAAACAGAATAAAAGAAGCCCATCATCATTCTACACAAAAGTTTTAAAAAGGAAAAACACTTGTCACGCTATCACACTATAATAAAGGTATAGGGAACAGTGTGTGTCTTTCTTGCCGACAAGTTGGCAAGATTTTGCCACCGCGTTGGCAAAACTTTGCCATAGGCATGGCAAAAGTTTGCCAAAAGCATGGCAATGGGTTGGCAAAATTACTCTCTGGCAGACAATGAGTTAACATAACTATCAAAATAGTATCGTCACATCAGTTTATATCAAAAAACACAAAATCGCTTGCGAAAGCGACATAAATGCCGTATCTTAGTACACGTGCAAGCAAACCATTTTGCTTACACATGATAAAAATCTGCTTATGGGAACATTAGGCTGCATCAATGACATGCTACAAAGGGATAAAGAGAACCGTGCTCTCCGCAAGTTGAGCAGAGGACGGATGCGGGAACACTACAAATACCTTGTAGACAGAAAAGGTCCTGAGAGAGCCGATGTAACCATTGAGGAAATAGAAAAAATCCGAAGAAATACTACTGAAAAGGAATTGTCAGATAAAGAACATCTATTCAAGGCAAAGACGATTCTTGCAGCATGTGCTTTAGTCTTGCTTCTATTGGGAGTGCTTTGTTATAAATTGTTCTTATAAGCAGGTCTGAAACCGATTGGCAAGAAATCTACCCGGTTAAATTCATCAGCCATTGGCTGGCGATTGAAAGCAGATTCCCATGCTTCATAAAAAATTCGCATACTTTTTATATTCGAAGCAGAGAATCAACAACTTGGTTTCCTAAACCAATAAATTAGAAATGAAAAGATTATCTTTGCAAACACAATAAATACATTGAAAGACTTTCTGTTAAAACATGGAACATCTAAAAGCATATATTTTAGCACTTAAAAACATGAATACAGATTTTACAATTAGAATTGCCCAACAGTCTGATGCCCTTGAACTTATGAGTTTGTTTCAAGAGACAGTCCTCCATATAAACAAGCGTGACTATTCAGAAGCAGAAGTGGCAGATTGGGCATCGTGTGGAAACGACCTCTCCCACATAAAAGACATGATTAAGACACATTATTTTATTGTGGCAACCAATCAACAGTCACAGATTGTCGGCTTTTCATCCATTACCCACCAAGGATATCTGCATTCTATGTTTGTTCATAAAGATTTTCAAGGTAAAGGCATTGCTACCATACTTCTAAATGAGATAGAACGGTATGCAACCGCAACAGGAATCATGCGAATTACATCAGAAGTAAGCCTGACAGCCCGTCCATTCTTTGAGAAAAGAGGCTATATAGTAGAAGTGGAACAGAAACGCAAAGCTAACCAACTTTATCTCACCAATTTTTGGATGGCGAAAAGGCTGGCTGAATGAAATCGTATAACGGACGTATTCCTGCTTGTGGTGTCTTTTGTGGTGGTTGTCCCATATACACAAGAGAAAAAAGTCCCTGCAAAGGAGCAGAACAGAATGGTTCTCGCTGTGAAAAATGTAAAACATTCCATTTATGTTGCTTGGAAAAAAGAATAACACATTGTTTCCAGTGTTCTGATTTCCCATGTACTAAATTCAAAAGATTTACCAAACGTTGGCTAAAATACGGACAAAACTTCATTGAAAACCAGAAGCTTTTAAAAAACGTAGGTGAAGTTAAATTTTTAAAGTATTATAATAAGAGAATCCACAACCAACTTACCAACAATGACAGAAAATCAGGAATAAAACAATAATTTTGTACCTTTCGAAAAACATGTGTTGTAAATGACAGATTTTAATTCATACATGGGCAATATAGACACTGACTTTTTTAGGGAACTGTGTTTAAGAAACGGAGAACTACGGTATTATAAAAGAAATGAGTTTATCCTCCGAGAGGGAGAAGTCGGTTCTTTCTTCGGATTTATTGTATCCGGTGTAATCAAATATACCTGCATCAACCAAACTGAAAACAAAACATATAATGTAGGTTTTTCTTTTGCCAATGAATTTATCTCTGATTATCCCAATTGTTTATATAACATAAAATCTGAATTGAACATACAAGCAATAACCCCATGTAGAATCTACATCTGTTCTTCCGAATTACTTCTACAAGAATTTGAAGAGAACAAAGAAAATCAACGAATAGCCCGTATTGCAGCCGAACAATTATTTTTTCAGTCGTATTCACGTTACTTGGATTTGTTCAGATTTACATCGGAAGAACGCTATCTCCAACTTCTTAAAAAATGTCCAGAAATCCTACAAATGGTACCCCTAAAAGAAATTGCGTCTTACTTGAAAATAACCCCTATTCACATGAGCCGCATCAGACACAAACTGAGTTTTGACGGCAAAGAATAAACATAGGTTTAGAAATTCAACCATTTAACAATATTCCAAGACAATATTGATTCTGTCAGGAAGTTCTCTTTTATCTTTGCCCTATCCTTTGGCTGATTCAGCGAAAGGCAGGAATGAAAGGAGTTAAACAGAGTCCTATATATGAGAACAAGAAAAGTATTTAGAATGCCACTTGATAAAATTCTTTGTTTATCAGCCAATGCTATATTAACCATTATTGCACTATGGAGTATTGCATCAGTCTTTTTCGAAAACGCCACAATTGATTCTATAATAGCCCGTTTCAGCGTGGCTTCTGCCTGCATGGCCAACCTATTTTCAAAACATCGTCTTATCCGGATAATATTCCTCATTATGGCATTTGTACTGATAATTGTTGCAACCGCCCTCTATGTCCATAAAGCAAATAAGATGTAAAATACTCAGCAGTTATTCCGTCTCATTTTTCCTTTTCTTCCACAGCTGATAACTATTGATGATGTTTTGCCACAGCACATACGATCCAGGACCGACGGAAGATAACGGATTAAGATAAGTATAGGCCATCCAGATGGCAAGCACCGTATTCTTTTGCCCCAGCGCCTGCCCTCCACTGATGCGCTCACCATAATGGCCACCGATTCTCTTTCCCAAATAGAATTGTATACAGCAGGTTATCAGTCCCGCCAGGGCTATCAGCAGTTCAACAAATATCGGTGCATCACTATTGACCAATGAACGTACCGTCTGCCCTGAGACAATGGCAAGAGCTACCGCCCACAAATAGAAGGCTGCATCATGGAAACCCAACAGAAAATGATGCACCTTCGGCACAAACGCACGCAGAAACCATGCCAGCAAGAAAGGACAAAGCAGCAATGGAAAGACTTTACTCAGAATTTTCAGGAATGCAACAAAAAAAGTAATGTCAGCATGAGGCTCCACCAACGGGAAAACCAAAGGAACAGCCACAGCCGCCAGAAGATTGGACAACAACGTATAGGTCGTCAGGCTGGATGCGCTTCCACCCAGTTTACCGGTAATGACAGCCGCAGCGGTTGCAGTGGGACAAATGAGACAGACCATTGCACCTTCAAACACTTCCCGGTAGACCTCCTCCATAGGGCAACACACCAACAATACCGCAACAATCAAGCAAGAAACCGTCTGGAACAGCAGTAACCATCCATGCCACGATTTGGGTTTCAGTTCATGCACCTCCACCTTACAGAAAGTGAGCAGAAGTTGGGAAAAAATCAAAAGTGGAGTCAGGAAAGCCACTAACACATTCACATAAGGTTTGGCAGGCGCCACAAAAGGAATGTCTGCAAAAAAGAAATATCCCAAAGTACCGGCAAGCATTGCCAAAGGCAACGTCCAGTTCTTTATAAAACGAACCAGCATACTTGATTTGCTATTTTAATTATCTGCCGCAAAGTTACGCATATTATCAATACATTGAGCCACTAATTACTCAAACACAGACATTAATTACACTAAAAATGAGAAGAAGAACAATAAAACTGAACATAATCCATTAGTTTTCTATAAATTTCCACTACATTTGCCAAGCGAAAAGGAAGCATTGTCTTTGCTACAATTATATGAAACTATACAGACGATACATATTATATATAAGTATATGCTTAGGGCTGCTTATCTCCCCCTTTTGCAGTGGCAGCGCTGAAGCGAAAGACTTTGTTGTCGTTATAGACCCCGGACACGGTGGACACGACCCGGGTGCAGTGGGAAAAATTTCCAAAGAGAAGAATATCAACCTGAATGTAGCACTCAAACTTGGCAAACAAATCAAGAAGAACTGCCCTGATGTAAAAGTTATCTATACGCGGGACCGGGACATATTCATCCCCCTGGACCGGCGCGCTGAAATTGCCAATAACGCCAAAGCTGATTTGTTCATCTCCATACATACCAATGCCCTGGCCAAAAACCGGACGGCCAAAGGAGCCTCCACCTGGACACTGGGTCTGGCAAAATCGGATGCCAATCTGGAAGTAGCCAAGCGCGAAAATGCCGTTATCCTCTACGAAAGCGACTACAAGACGCGGTATGCCGGCTTCAATCCCAACTCGGCAGAGTCCTACATCATCTTCGAATTCATGCAAGACAAATACATGTCACAGAGTGTGCACCTCGCCTCCCTCGTACAAAAGCATTTCCGCCAAACCTGCAAACGTACAGATCGGGGCGTGCACCAGGCAGGTTTTCTGGTATTGAAGGCCAGTGCCATGCCAAGCATACTGGTGGAACTCGGATTCATCTCCACACCGGAAGAGGAACGGTACCTGAACACTGAAGCAGGAACCACCTCACTTGCCAACGGTATCTTCCGCGCTTTCCTCACCTATAAGCGCGAGCAGGAAATCCGGTTGAACGGAAGCAGCAATACCATTCTTCCGGAGGATGTACCCGAGCCCGTTCAAGAAGAAGGCAACGCAGCTACAGCGACACCGGAAAAGAAAAATGCACCTCAAGCGGAGAGTAACCAAGCTGCCCAACGCCCGCAAAGGTCAGAAAATGCAGCCGTTTCCCAAACAGAACAGAGCGGCATCGTGTTTAAGATACAGATACTCACTTCTTCACGTCCTCTGGCCAAGAATGACAAAAGACTGAAAGGAGTGAAAGACGTGGATTATTATAAAGAAGGCGGAATCTACAAATATACGTACGGCGCATCACCCGATTACAACAAGGTGCTGCGCAGCAAACGTAGCATTACGGACAAATTCAAGGACGCATTCATCATTGCGTTCAAGAATGGAGAAAAGATAAACGTCAACACAGCCATCAGCGAATTTAAAAAGAACAGAAATAAATAACAAAAGATACATCATGAAGTATATTACAAAAGAAGTTAGAATAGGAATAGCAGGCATAGCTGCACTTTGCATATTGGTATACGGCATCAACTACCTGAAAGGGATAAATATGTTCAAGCCCTCCAGCTATTTCTACGTAAAATTCCAGAATGTCAATGGACTGACAAAATCCAGCCCGGTCTTTGCCGACGGCTTCCGCGTGGGTATTGTCCGCGACTTGTACTACGACTATACCCAACCGGGCAAAGTCGTTGCCGAAATAGATGTTGACCCAGAGCTACGCATTCCCAAAGGAAGTACGGCAGAACTGGCAGCCGAAATGCTTGGCGGCGTAAAGATGAACCTGCTGCTTGCCAATAACCCACGGGAGAAATACCAGATTGGAGACACAATCCCCGGCGTGCTGAACAACGGAATGATGGAAAAAGTTGCCACCATGATGCCGCAAGTAGAGAAGATGCTGCCCAAGCTGGATTCCATCCTCGCATCCTTAAATGTCATACTAGCCGACCCCGCCATCCCTGCAACCTTGCATAACGTACAAGATTTAACAGCAAGTATGGCCGTCACAAGCCGCCAGTTGCAAACTCTAATGAAGGATGATATTCCACAACTGACCGGCAAGCTCAATACCATTGGAGACAACTTTGCACTCATTTCCAACAACTTAAAGGAGATAGATTATGCTGCCGCCATGCAAAAGGTAGACGCAACTTTGAACAATGTAAAAATGATTACAGACAAATTGAACCAGAAAGACAATACCGTCGGACTTTTGCTAAACGACCCTTCTCTATATAATAATCTGAACGCCACCACTGCCAACGCAGCAAGTTTATTGGAAGACTTGAAATCGCATCCGAAACGATACGTCCATTTCTCCCTATTCGGCAAGAAAGATAAGTAAAAGATGGACGTTATATAGATTTTGTCTAAATAACAAGTCTATAAAGGAATTAAAAGGAAAGCCCTCATTTGCTCTATACAAGGAGCGAAAAAGGGCTTTTTCCTGCTCTGGGCACAGAAAGAAAACAAGAGACGCAAAGCTACATAAACCACTATATGACAAAGTATTAGATAAATGCAACACACCTTATATAAGGAGTATACTCATAGTAACCGATAAGTAGCTGAAAGTAAAGAGCTTATTACTTTCCCTAAAAACGCAAGAAAAAAAGGATTTGTTTTTCTCGAATAAGATTGCCAATTTTGCAATCGTAGAAGTTATGCTTAATTAATAAATGTATTTATAGCCGTTATGAGTGAAATAGATCATGTCGGGCTGTGGAACCGCTGTCTTGAAATCATCAGAGACAATGTTCCGGAGCAGACATACAAAACATGGTTTCTTCCCATCATACCTTTAAAATATGAAGACAAAACGCTGGTCGTACAAGTGCCCAGCCAGTTCTTCTATGAGTTTTTGGAGGACAAATTTGTTGATTTGTTGCGCAAGACTCTCTATAAGGTCATTGGTGAGGGAACTAAATTGATGTATAACGTAATGGTGGACAAGAGCTCGCGGAAAACCGTCGACCTGGAGTCTACACAGCGTACCATCATACCGCAAAAACAAGTGATGGACAAAAGGATTCCGCAGATTCCCGTCCCCGAACTTGACCCGCACCTTAATCCAGAATACAACTTTGAAACCTTCATCGAAGGTTACAGCAACAAGCTGTCGCGCAGCGTTGCAGAAGCTGTCGCTCTCAATCCGGCTAAAACAATCTTCAATCCGCTGTTCCTATACGGAGCATCAGGTGTAGGCAAAACCCATCTTGCCAATGCTATCGGAACCAAAATCAAGGAACTATACCCGGAGAAAAGGGTATTGTATGTATCTGCACACCTATTCCAAGTGCAATACACCGATTCCGTACGTAACAATACGACTAACGACTTCATCAACTTCTACCAGACCATTGATATTCTAATCATTGATGATATTCAGGAATTTGCCGGCGTGACCAAAACGCAGAATACATTCTTCCATATCTTCAACCATCTGCATCAGAACGGCAAGCAGCTCATCCTCACTTCCGACCGTGCACCGGTATTGCTGCAGGGCATGGAAGAGCGTCTGATTACACGTTTTAAATGGGGAATGGTGGCTGAGCTGGAGAAACCTACCGTAGAACTCCGCAAGAACATTCTGCGCAACAAGATACACCGTGACGGCCTGCAGTTCCCCCAGGAAGTGATTGACTATATTGCAGAGAACGTGGGCGACAGTGTACGTGACCTGGAGGGCATCGTCATTTCCATTATGGCGCATTCCACCATATACAATAAAGAAATAGACCTGGAACTGACGCAACGTATCGTCCGCAAGGTAGTGAACAGCGAAAGCAAGGCAGTGACTGTCGATGAAATCATCAACACCGTATGCAAGCACTTCGGATTGGAAACTGCCACCATCCACACAAAATCCAGAAAGCGGGAAGTGGTGCAAGCACGACAAATAGCCATGTATTTAGCCAAAAACCATACAGACTTCTCTACTGCAAAAATCGGTGCGCTAATTGGACATAAAGACCATGCCACCGTATTGCATGCATGTAAAACCATCAAAGAACTGAAAGAGGTGGACAAATCATTCCGTGCGGAAATCGACGAGATTCAAGCCGCACTGAAAAAAGGATAAGAATAAAGGATAAGGGATTAAATGCAGCTAAGTATGCATTAGCTTAACCCCTTATCCCTTATCCCTTATCCTTAATTTTCAAAATCCCTGCTTTTTCATTATCTTCCAAAGATTCTCCGACATTGCCTCACTGTCTTTCTTCGTATAACGCACATCTGTAAAGACCTGCGCCAGCGTTTCCTTATTGTTCTCCAAGATGAACTGCTTGTTCTCAGGAAGCGATTCTTTATAGGCATACAACCGGTCAATGTCCTGAGGAGTATAATCATGATAAACCTCTTCGTGTACAATGGCCTCCAGCGGCAAACGGTCCACTTGTTCCGGCTGTTCGGCAGGCCATCCCACTGTGACTGTCGTGATGGGAAACACCAATTCCGGCAACTCCAACGCTTCGACAATCATCTGAGGGTTGTAAGTGGTAGTTCCCAGATAGCAAATGCCCAACCCCTTCTCCTCGGCAGCCACACAAAAAGTCTGTGCCACCAGCAAGGTATCGACAGCCCCCGTCACAAACCACTCAAAGTTGTTGTATCCCGGCTCAGCCTTACGTTGCTCACACCACTTGCTGAAGCGGCGCAAATCTATGCAGAAAGTAAGCACTACCGGCGCCGTCCGAACCATCGGCTGATTGAAATGTGCAGGCGCCAGTTTGGCTTTACGCTCTGCATCACGCGTCACAATCACACTATAAACCTGCATGTTCCCGACTGTAGAAGCCCGGAAAGAGGTTTCAAGCAAATCATTTAACAAATCAGCAGAAATATCCTTCTGCTGGTATTTTCGGATTGTTCTCCTTTGTTTCAAGCTTTCCATTCTTTCTTTTTTTGCAAAGATAATGTAATCCACGAACAATTCATTCAAGAGTTCACACTTTTTTTATCATCATATATCCGGAATAAAATACATCTTTTCAACAAGAAATGAACAATTATTATCTCTACGAGCAGATAAAAGTAACCTTATGTTCGACTAAACCGAGAACCTTTCAGCCCAACAAGTTGTTAATAAATTCCATTTTGGAAAACTTATTCGTTTACTCAAATCATTAAAACATTATAAACCAATAAATTAATAGCAATCAATAGAAAACTATACATCGGTTGATAAAAACATTCATTTTAATTTTGCCAAGTTGAAAAACATTCATAGCTTTGCAAATGCATTTGTTAACGATAAGTACAACTTCTACAACTTTACTTATTTGTAACTAATCCTAAGAGATACAACATTGTGGAAAAGAAAAATTATTCTTATGACGAAGCCTACGGAGAATCTTTAAAATACTTCCAAGGCGACGAGTTGGCTGCCAGAGTTTGGGTAAACAAATATGCAGTCAAAGATTCTTTCGGAAATATTTACGAAAAGTCTCCGGAAGACATGCATTGGCGAATAGCCAATGAGGTAGCCCGCATTGAGGCCAAGTACCCCAATCCATTAAGTTCAGAGGAACTTTTCGGCTTACTCGACCACTTCAAGTACATTGTTCCGCAAGGAAGCCCGATGACCGGAATCGGAAACAACTATCAGGTAGCCTCTCTGTCCAACTGCTTTGTTATCGGTGTGGACGGCGAAGCGGATTCTTATGGTGCCATCTTCAAGATAGACGAAGAACAAGTACAGCTGATGAAACGCCGTGGCGGCGTGGGACACGACTTATCCCATATCCGTCCGAAAGGTTCACCGGTAAAGAACTCGGCACTGACCTCCACCGGCTTGGTTCCCTTCATGGAACGCTATTCAAACTCTACACGCGAAGTAGCTCAAGATGGACGCCGCGGCGCACTGATGCTCAGCGTATCCATCAAACACCCCGACTCGGAAGCCTTCATCGATGCCAAGATGACTGAGGGCAAAGTGACCGGAGCCAACGTTTCCGTAAAACTGACCGACGACTTCATGCAGGCCGCCATCGAAGGCAAACCATATACACAGCAATATCCGATTGACGCCACAGAGCCGGCATTTCAAAAAGACATTGACGCATCCGCATTATGGAAAAAGATTGTGCACAATGCATGGAAATCGGCAGAACCCGGTGTATTGTTCTGGGATACCATATTAAAGGAATCCGTGCCCGACTGCTATGCAGACCTGGGCTACCGTACCGTATCCACCAATCCATGCGGCGAAATTCCACTGTGCCCGTACGACTCCTGCCGTCTGCTCGCCATCAACCTTTACTCATACGTGGTCAATCCGTTCAAGCCGGACGCCTACTTTGACTTTGAGCTATTCAAGAAGCATGTAGCTTTGGCCCAACGCATCATGGACGATATCATCGACCTTGAACTGGAGAAGATAGAGCGCATCATGAGCAAGATAGATGCCGACCCCGAAAGTGAAGACGTAAAACATACAGAACGCGTTTTGTGGCAGAAGATTTACAAGAAAAGCGCCCAAGGCCGCCGTACCGGTGTAGGTATCACGGCAGAAGGCGACATGCTTGCCGCCCTGGGATTGCGTTATGGTACTGAAGAGGCAACCGAGTTCTCGGAGAAAGTACACAAGACGGTGGCACTCAACGCCTATCGCTCCTCCATAGAAATGGCCAAAGAGCGCGGCGCATTCGAGGTGTACGATACAGAACGCGAAAAGAACAACCCGTTCATCAACCGCCTGCGTGAAGCTGACCCGGAAATGTACGAGGAGATGAAGAAGTACGGACGCCGCAACATTGCCTGTCTGACCATCGCCCCGACCGGCACCACCAGCCTGATGACTCAAACCACCTCCGGTATCGAGCCCGTATTCCTGCCCGTGTACAAGCGCCGCCGCAAAGTGAATCCCAACGATACGAACGTCCATGTGGACTTCATCGACGAAACCGGAGATGCCTTTGAAGAATATATCGTGTTCCACCCCAAGTTCGTGACTTGGATGGAAGCACAAGGATACAACCCCGCCAAACGCTACACGCAGGAAGAAGTGGATGCCCTGGTAGAGAAATCACCTTATTATAAAGCAACCTCCAACGACGTGGACTGGCTGATGAAAGTCAAGATGCAGGGACGTATCCAAAAATGGGTGGATCACTCTATCAGCGTAACCATCAACCTGCCGAACGACGTAGACGAAGACCTCGTGAACCGTCTGTATGTAGAAGCATGGAAATCCGGCTGCAAGGGCTGTACGGTTTACCGCGACGGTTCGCGTTCCGGCGTGCTCATCTCTACCAAGAGTGACAAGAAGTCCGAACTTCCCCCGTGCAAACCGCCTACGGTCGTTGAAACACGTCCCAGAATATTGGATGCAGACGTTGTCCGCTTCCAGAACAACAAGGAGAAATGGGTGGCATTCGTCGGCTTGCTGGACAATCATCCCTACGAAATATTCACCGGTGTGCTGGATGATGATGAAGGCATCATCCTGCCGAAGAATGTGGTGTCGGGCCACATCATCAAGAATGTGGATGAGCACGGAAACAAGCGTTACGACTTCCAGTTCGAGAACAAGCGCGGATACAAAGTCACCATCGAGGGTCTGTCCGAGAAGTTCAACAAAGAGTATTGGAACTATGCCAAGCTGATTTCCGGTGTATTGCGCTACCGCATGCCTATCGAGCAGGTCATCAAGCTGGTAGGTTCACTGCAACTGGACAGCGAAAACATCAACACCTGGAAGAACGGTGTGGAACGCGCCCTGAAGAAATACATCCAGGACGGCACGGAAGCCAAAGGCAAGAAATGCCCCAACTGCGGTAACGAAACACTGGTTTACCAAGAAGGTTGCCTCATCTGCAAGACGTGCGGAGCTTCTCGCTGTGGATAATCCCACGGCAAGCACAAACGTTTGCATAGGAATTTAAATGACTTAGATAACGGTAGCTGCATGATTATGAGGAATAATTTCTATACTTGCATAATCATTGCAGCTATTGCTATTTCTAAATCTAATATAATATGACACTAATATTCAATATCGAGTATCGCACCAGCTGGGGTGAAGAAGTCAGAGTCCTGGGTTCCATCCCGGAACTTGGCAACAACCAGCCCAACAAAGCCACCCCCCTGCACACTGTAGACGGCATTCACTGGACCGCGGAAGTGGATATCCAGATTCCCGGTAATGGAAGCGTCGAATACAGTTACCACATCTATCGAGATGGCAGAACCATACGGACAGAGTGGAACAGCCTGCCACGCATCCTGCACGTTGCAGACAATCCGAAGAAAGTTTACCGCATAGAAGATTGTTGGAAGAATCTGCCCGAGCAGCAGTATTTTTATACATCCGCTTTCACAGAATCCCTGCTGGCGCATCGCGAACGCAGTGCCGCCCCGAAAAGCTACAAAAAGGGGTTGCTGATAAAGGCGTACGCCCCCTGCATAGACAGTGACCATTGCCTGGCACTCTGCGGAAACCAGAAGGCGCTGGGTGACTGGAACCCGGACAAAGCTGCCCTTATGAGCGACATCGACTTCCCCGAATGGCAGGTAGAAGTGGATGCCGGCAAAATCAGCTTCCCGCTAGAGTATAAATTCGTCCTTTACAACAAGAAAGAGCGCCGTGCCGTGGCCTGGGAGAACAATCCCAACCGCTATATGGCCGACCCGCAGATAGCCGCCAACGAAACGCTGGCTGTCGGCGACCGTTATGTATACTTCAATCTTCCTGCATGGAAAGGTTCCGGAGTAGCCGTACCCGTATTCTCCCTGCGCTCCGAGAAAAGCTTCGGTGTAGGCGATTTCGGCGACTTGAAGCGCATGATTGACTGGGCAGTTGCCACCAATCAGAAGGCGGTGCAGATTCTGCCCATCAACGACACTACCATGACGCATACCTGGACAGACTCCTACCCTTACAGTAGCATCTCCATCTATGCCTTCCATCCCATGTACGCCGACCTGAAGCAGTTGGGCAGCTTGAAGGACAAGAAGGTGATGGCCGAATTCAACAAACGCCAGAAGGAACTGAATGCCCTGCCCGCCGTGGACTACGAAGCTGTGAACAAGACAAAGTGGGAATACTTCCACCTCATCTTCAAGCAGGAAGGGGAAAAGGTGCTGGCATCGGATGCTTTCCGTAATTTCTACGAAGCCAACAAGGAATGGTTGCAGCCATATGCCGTCTTCAGCTACCTGCGTGATGCCTACAAGACCCCGAATTTCCGCGAGTGGGCCAAGTATGCCACCTACGATGCCAAGGAGATAGAGACATTGTGCCGGCCGGACTCTGCCGACTATCCGCATATTGCCATCTACTACTACATCCAGTTCAATCTGCACCTGCAACTGCTTGCCGCCACCGAACATGCGCGCGCCAACGGCGTAGTGCTGAAAGGCGACATCCCCATCGGCATCAGCCGCAACAGTGTGGAAGCCTGGAAGGAACCCCACTACTTCAACCTGAACGGCCAAGCCGGTGCACCGCCCGATGACTTCTCCGTGAACGGACAGAACTGGGGCCTCCCCACCTACAACTGGGATGTCATGGAAAAAGACGGTTATGCCTGGTGGATGAAACGTTTCCACAAAATGGCAGAATACTTCGATGCCTACCGCATAGACCACATCCTCGGCTTCTTCCGCATTTGGGAGATACCGATGCACGCCGTACACGGGCTGTTGGGACAATTCGTCCCCGCCCTGCCCATGACGCGCGAGGAGATAGAAAGCTACGGGCTGGCATTCCGCGAAGACTTCTTCCTGAAGCCCTATATCCATGAGTACTTCCTCGGACAAATCTTCGGCCCGCATACAGACTATGTGAAACAGACCTTCATAGAGCCGACAGACACGTGGGAGGTTTACCGCATGCGTCCCGAGTTCGACACCCAGCGCAAGGTGGAAGCCTACTTTGCCGGAAAAACGGACGATGACAGCATCTGGATTCGTGACGGGCTTTACGCCCTTATCAGCGATGTGCTGTTCGTGCCCGACCGCAACAATCCGCACGAATACCATCCGCGCATCGGCGTGCAGCACGACTACATCTACCGCGCACTGAACGATTGGGAAAAGGCTGCCTTCAACCGGCTTTATGACCAGTACTACTATCACCGCCACAACGACTTCTGGGGACAGCAAGCCATGAAGAAACTGCCGCAACTGACACAGTCCACGCGCATGCTGGTATGCGGTGAGGACTTAGGCATGATTCCCGATTGCGTGGCATGGGTGATGAACGACCTGCGTATCCTTTCCCTGGAGATACAACGTATGCCGAAAGACCCGAAACAAGAATTCGGCCACACAGACTGGTATCCATACCGTTCGGTCTGCACCATCTCCACGCACGACATGTCTACCCTGCGCGGCTGGTGGGAAGAAGACTTCCAACAGACGCAGCGTTACTACAACACCATGCTCGGGCACTACGGTGCCGCACCGGCAACGGCCACGCCGGAGCTCTGCGAAGAAGTGGTTCGCAATCACCTCCATAGCAACTCCATCCTCTGCATCCTCTCCCTGCAAGACTGGATGTCCATGGACGGCAAATGGCGCAACCCGAACGTGCAGGAAGAACGCATCAATATTCCTGCCAACCCGCGGCACTACTGGCGCTGGCGCATGCACCTGACACTGGAACAACTGATGAAGGCAGAAAGCCTGAACGAGAAAATAAGGAGCATGATAGAAAGCACCGGAAGATAAGAAAGGATTCTTAGCAAAGTATTATTTTAGGCACGGATTACATGGACAATCACGGATAATATTGAAAGTAACCGTGATAACCCGTATAATTCCGTGCCTAAAATAATTCGATAAGTTCATTCCGACCCTCACATAATTGTATTCTATAAAAAACAATTTCGCGCTATTTTTATATTTTACAGAATACAATCCGCAACCTGAATCGTAATAACCGGATACTGATTTGCCCGTACCACAAAATATCAGTAAGTTTGCAGAAAACAATCTACAAGTAATGACCAGTTATATTTTCCTTGACACGCTTCGCTTCTTCGCCCATCACGGCGTGGGCGAACAAGAAACCGTGGTAGGCAATGAGTTTACCGTCAGCCTGCGCCTGCAAGTTGATATCCGGCGTGCGGCAGAAACGGACGACGTAGCCGACACCGTGAGCTATGCCGATGTACATACAGCTGTGAAGGCAGAGATGGACATTCCTTCCAAACTATTGGAACATGTATGCGGGCGAATTATAAACCGATTGTTCCACGACTTCCCACAGATAGAAGAAATAACCCTCAAGCTGGCAAAGCGCAATCCACCGATGGGCGCGGATATAGAGGCTGCAGGAGTGGAAATATGCCAACGCCGCGGAGAATGACAGATTGCCGAATCACCCCATTCACTATTGATACACAGACACTTCCCACTGCAAAGACACTGCATGCTTTTTGCAGTGGCGCTGCAAACGGTTTGCAGTAACACTGCACATATATTTGCAGTAGTACTGCAACAGCTTTGCAGTAACGCTGCAACAGATATGCAGTAGCACTGCAAAATGTATACAGAAGTTCTGCAGTGAGCATGCAGCAACTTTTCTGCCGTAGAATACAACCATTGATACCAATATTCCGTACCTTTGCCCCATCATCAACAAAAAGTCAATGAGAAACGCTATACAACGACTGGCATTACTCCCCATCGTCGCTCTCTTCCTGCTACCGGCCGCTTGCTATCAAATACAGCTCCGAGTTTCATTGGAGAAATGCCCTCTACCTGCCCACCCCTTACGACTTTACAAACCCATACAACTATGCAGACTTCAGAAGGAATGAACTATTGAAAATAAACCTCACAGAGTTCCGCTTCCCCTACCAATACCTCAACGACATAGAATGGGCAGATTCACCAACACCATTATTGTGCAACTCTATGACTTCAAACGGCAAGGGTGGGCTATCGCACCAGTGTGGGCTGTCCATGAACGAAGGGTAGCGATAGATTAAGAATGCCCAGTAGAACCGAGTTTCATCCTTATTTTTGCCGTTTCCGCTTCTTTGCCGATTCCACCGCTTCGGCCACCACCGGCTTATTTGCAAACCGCTTGGTGTAGTTGCTGTAATCGGGAACAGTGCGTTCATACGTCGGGTCGACAAACAACGGGCTGGAAATGATATGGTCTGCCGTACTGCGGTTGCAGCAGAACACGATGTTCTCCACACCGGCAAGGCGGGTCAACGCCTTCACATCCGTATCGTGCGGCTGAAGGGTCATCGGGTCGGTGAAAAAGAAAAGATAGTCAATCTCTCCGTCCACAATGCGCGAGCCCATCTGCTGGTCACCGCCCAAAGGACCGGATTTAAGGATAGTGAAATCCCACTCCACATCAGGATGTTTCTCCCGGAGGGCTTCGAGGATAAGGGTACCCGTGGTGCCCGTACAATAGAATTTATGCCCCATCAGCAATTCCGAGTTCCACAGTACCCACTCGATGAGGTCTTTCTTCATGGCGTCGTGTGCCACTAATCCGATTTTTCTAACTAGTTTTTCCATAATTCAAAACCTTTAATAGATTGAACAATTATAAAAGGCAACAGTTCCTACAATTGGGAAAAGAATTTCTTTCCATGCAGATAAAACTGCGCCAATATACTGTTTTTTGTCCGTTCCGGTATTACGGCAAGCGTAGTTTTTTTCAGATTCTCTTTGCGGGACGCTGCTAATGAAGTGCGGAGGGAGTGGTAGGCACGGCGCGCACGGAATACGGCCAAAGCATTGGGTAACTGGCCTTTCAGCATGAAACTGAACGCAGCCACATAATCGAGCACCGCACGTACACGCATCACGGACGCCAAGTCCTCCTGCGGCAGATTCTTATAAAGCATGACAAGGTTATTACGAAAATTGAGGAAGGTCTTGCGCGGATTCTCCTTCTTCAAAGTGGCCCCTCCCACATGAAATACCACACTCTGCGGTATACATGCCAACTGTCTGCCACGGGCACGAAGCCGCCAACATAAATCTATCTCCTCCATGTGGGCAAAAAAACGTCCGTCCAGCCCACCCGCTTCCCGGTAGTCTGCCAGACGGATGAACAGAGCCGCCCCCGTAGCCCAGAAAATGGGTATCACCGTGTCGTATTGCCCCTTGTCCTCTTCTACCACGCCCATAATACGGCCGCGGCAGAAGGGATAGCCATAGCGGTCGATGAAACCTCCCGCAGCTCCGGCATACTCAAACTGCCCCTTGTTACGCCAACTGCGTATCTTCGGCTGGCAAGCGGCCGTCTCCGGATAGGCATCCATATACTCTGCCAACGGGACAAGCCAGTGCTCGGTGACCTCTACATCGGAATTGAGCAGCACTACATATTCTGCCTCCACTTGCTTCAATGCTAGATTGTATCCGTCGGCAAAACCGTGGTTCTCTTCCTGCAGAATCAAGTGCACAGAAGGAAACTCGCGACGGAGCATTGCCACAGAAGCATCCGTAGAGCCATTGTCCGCCACATACACCACAGCACCATCCGCCTCCGAAAAACGCACAACAGAGGGAAGGAAGGAACGGAGCATATCACATCCGTTCCAATTCAATATGACAACAGCAATCTTATCCATGTTGCACAGATTCTTTTCGTTTATTTTTCCAGCGTTTATGAGACCAGAACCAATAAGCCGGTTCGCGCCGGATGGTCTGCTCCAGACGACGGGCGAAGCACTCGGTTATCTCGCCATCCGCCGTCTGCTTGGGAGTTTCGGTAACCAAATCGAAGAGCACTTTGCAATATCCCCTGGATGTCCGTTCCAATTCACAATAAAAGACGGGGAAGTCCATCAGCTTGGCAATGCGCTCGGCGCCATCCATGAACACGGTGTCCTGATTCAAGAAAGTGGTCCAATAATGGGCCTCGCTGCGGTTGGGCGACTGGTCTGTAATCAGGCCGATGGCTATCCGCCTGCCTTCACGGCGAAGCTTTATCACTTCGCGTGCCGTGGAATGTTTCGCCACATTGTATCCTCCGAACCGGGCGCGGATATGCTTAAACATCTCGTCCAGATACTTATTGCTTAGCGGTTTGTACACCTGCACCGGGATGTCGCCCGGATGCATGATGGCCCCCATGCCTATAATCCACTCAAAATTGGCATAATGGGGAATCAACAGTACAATGCCTCCATGCTTCTCTATCATGGCAAGGTATTCTTCCTTATTATCATACTTCATCCGGCGGCAGAGCTCCTCGAAAGACATGCGCAGCATCTTCACCTCTTCCAGCATATAGTCGCAGATATAATGGTAGAACTTGCGCTCTATCTCCATCAATTCGGTTTCCGACTTCTCCGGAAAGGAATTGCGAAGGTTGCGGCGAACGACTTTCTTCCGATAATGCACGACGTGGCGCATCAGGAAGTACAGCCCGTCAGACAATGCATAAAGCGCCCGGAAAGGCAGAAGTGCCACAAGCCACATGCCCGCATAAGTCAACCAATAGACAATTTTTGATTTCACTTCGTCAGTTATGAGTTATAAGTTATGAGTTATTTGTTGCAAAGGCGGCATTCCTCATTCCATTACTCCCAAGAGTGCGGTGCCGTCGGCATTGAAATCGCCCAGGCGCACAGACACGAGCTGGTTGTCCAAGGCAGCATCATGAGGGACTTCCACACGGATATAATTGGGAGTGAAGCCGTGCATCGGCAGTCCGGGTTTGGGACGTTCCAGCAACACCGGCATCGTCTGCCCGATATGGCGCGCATAAAAAGCACGGGTCTTTTCGTCCGAAAGCTCCAGCAATTGCTGGCTCCTGCGGTGCTTTTCTTCGGGTGCCACCACGTGGTCTATCTTCAAGGCCTGCGTGCCGGGACGCTCCGAATAGCTGAAGACATGGAGCTGCGTCACGTCCAGGCTCTTGATAAACTCATAAGCCTGCCCGAAATACTCCTCCGTCTCTCCACGGGTACCCACAATCACGTCTACCCCTATAAAGGAATCGGGCATCACTTCCTTTATCTTCTTTATCTTCGAGGCAAACAAGGCGGTATCGTAACGGCGTCGCATCAGCTTCAGCACCTCGTCACTGCCCGACTGCAGCGGTATATGGAAATGAGGCATGAAACGCCGGGAACGGGACACGTATTCTATGATTTCATCTGTCAGCAGATTCGGCTCGATGGAGGATATGCGGTAACGCTCAATGCCTTCCACCTCGTCCAGCGCCTTCACCAAGTCGAAGAAAGTCTCACCGGTAGACTTGCCGAAGTCTCCGATATTGACGCCGGTCAATACAATTTCCTTTCCACCTTCGGCAGCCGCCTGGCTGGCCTGCTCCACCATAGAAGCAATGCTGCCGTTACGGCTACGTCCGCGGGCAAAGGGAATGGTGCAATAGGAACAATAATAATCGCAGCCGTCCTGCACTTTCAGGAAGAAACGGGTCCGGTCGCCACGCGAACAAGACGGAGCAAACGAACGTATATCCTTCAAAGCGGAAGTGTAGGCCTCGCCGGTCTCGTGCTTCTGTAGATTGCCCAGGTAGTGGAGCAGGTCCTTCTTCTGCTCGGCTCCCAGCACGACGTCCACACCTTCTATCTTTGCCACCGTCTCCGGTTTCAGCTGGGCATAGCAACCGGTCACCACGACAAATGCACCCGGATGTTGCTTCACCAGTTTGTGGATGGCCTGGCGGCACTTCTTGTCTGCCACTTCCGTCACCGAGCAGGTATTCACTACACAAATATCCGCTTTCTCACCCTTGCGCGCCGTACGTACGCCCGCTTCCCGCAAAATTTTACCGATAGTAGAGGTCTCCGAGAAGTTCAGTTTGCACCCCAACGTATAGTAAACCGCCGTCTTATCTTGAAATATATTGGTATCTATCATGAGCTTATAAACACATTTATGCTGCAAATATATACATTATTAATCTATTTTTCCTACTTTTGCACACTCAACTAAAATTTGTGCAATGATACAAGAGAACTTTATCAAACTATACGAGCATAGTTTCCGCGAGAATTGGGACCTCCCCTGCTATACCAACTATGGAGAAAATGAGAGCTATACTTATGGCGAAGTGGCACAAGAAATAGCCAGACTGCACCTTATTTTCAAGTACTGCCAACTGCGCCGCGGCGACAAGATAGCCGTCATCGGCAAGAACAATGCCCGCTGGTGCATCGCCTATATGGCCACCATCACCTACGGCGGTATCGTAGTCCCCATTCTGCAAGACTTCAACCCCAATGATGTCCATCATATCGTAAACCACTCCGAATCGACGTTCCTCTTCACCAGCGATGCCATTTGGGAACATCTGGAAGAAGAACGGCTTACCGGAATTCGCGGTGTGTTCTCGCTGAGCGACTTCCGCTGTCTGTATCAGCGGGACGGCGAAACCATCCAGCGTTTCCTCAAGCATCTGGGCGATGAAATGGAAGCGACCTACCCGAACGGGTTCCGCAAGGAAGACATCGTTTACACGGACCTTTCCAACGACAAGGTCATGCTGCTGAATTATACCTCGGGCACCACCGGATTCAGTAAGGGCGTCATGCTGACGGGAAACAACCTGGCCGGCAACGTCACCTTCGGCATACGTACCGAGCTGCTGAAGAAAGGGGACAAAGTGCTCTCTTTCCTGCCTTTGGCACATGCATACGGCTGCGCATTCGATTTCCTTACCGCCACGGCCGTCGGCACACACGTCACACTGTTGGGAAAAGTACCTTCCCCAAAGATTCTGATGAAAGCTTTCGAGGAAGTGAAACCCAACCTGATTATCACCGTACCCCTTGTCATTGAAAAGATATACAAGAATGTCATACAGCCCATCATCAACAAAAAGACCATGAAATGGGCACTCAGCATTCCCTTGCTCGACGGACAGATATACGGGCAAATCCGCAAGAAACTGATTGACGCACTGGGCGGACGTTTCAAGGAAGTCATCATAGGAGGCGCGGCCATGAACCCGGAAGTGGAAGAATTCTTCCACCGCATCAAGTTCCCCTTCACCATCGGCTACGGCATGACTGAATGTGCCCCTCTCATCAGCTATGCTCCCTGGAATGAATTTGTCCCGACTTCCTCCGGACGGGTACTCGACATCATGGAAGCCCGTATCTACAAGGAAAACCCGGACGACAAACTCGGCGAAATACAAGTACGTGGTGAGAACGTGATGACGGGTTATTACAAAAACCCCGAAGCCACCAAAGAAGTCTTCACCGAAGACGGATGGCTTCGCACCGGCGACTTGGGTACACTGGACGACGACAACAACCTATACATACGCGGACGCAGCAAGACCATGATTCTCAGTTCCAGTGGACAGAATATCTTCCCCGAAGAGATAGAAGCACGGCTCAACAACATGCCTTTCGTCCTGGAAAGTCTTGTCATCGAACGGAATAAAAGACTGGTGGCACTGGTTTATGCCGACTATGAAGCCTTGGATTCTTTAGGGTTGAACCAGCCGGACAACCTCAAAACCATTATGGATGAGAATCTCAAAAATCTGAATAATAGTGTGGCAGCCTATGAAAAAGTAAGCCAAATCCAACTTTATCCGACTGAATTTGAGAAAACGCCCAAAAGAAGTATCAAGAGATACTTATACAACAGCATTGCCGAAGATTAATATGTTGTAAAACATATAGATAGGGATAAAAACAGCCGAAGCTCCAAAAAAAATATAAAAAAAGTTGGGGTTTCGAGAACAACATATTCAAAAAGTACATACCTTTGCAACGTTTTAATAAAGCAATTGATTGTATTACGTTTTAAAAGTAAAGAAAATGAAAAAATTAGTTTTGATGGCTGCAGCTATCGTAGCAGTATCTTTCGCATCTTGTGGCAACAAAGCAGCTAACGCTGAACAAGCAACTGCAGATTCTATCCGTATCGCTGACTCAATCGCAGCTGTAGAAGCAGCAGCAGCTGAAGCCGCAGCAGCAGCCGCAGCAGCTGACACTGTAGCAGTAGATAGCGCAGCTGTTGTAGCTGAATAATTTCAGTACAACACTCGAGAGAATTGAAAGTCTGACGTGCATACAAGCACACCAGACTTTTTTTATGTCTTATCCTCTCCTTCTGTTCCCTTCCAATTGTTAAGTCTTGGTCTTATTTCACAAAAAAGGGTATTATATGGCAGATAAATGATAAAGTATAGTGCATATACCAAATAAAAGCCGTTACTTTGCATCAACAAAACAATAAGAGGTTTATTACGATCTACGTTTCACTATGTTTCTCCTCGATTAGCCACATTGAGAATTTTCATTTCTGACTACAACTTCCTAAGACTCCTTTATTGAATTATTAATTTTTTATTTTTGTATTTTATGAATATGTACATTGGAAACCTTAGCTACAACGTTAGGGAATCAGATTTGAGACAAGTAATGGAAGAGTATGGAACAGTAGAATCAGTAAAACTGATTATGGACCGTAATACAAACAGATCAAAAGGTTTTGCCTTCGTAGAGATGCCCGAAGCTGCTGAAGCCCAACAAGCAATCAACAAACTGAATGGAGCAGAATATGTAGGCCGCCAAATGGTAGTGAAAGAAGCATTGCCAAGAAACTAAAAGAATTATTGGCTGACAATAAGGCAAAGAGCATACCCCTGAGTGGATATGCTCTTTTTTTTTGCATTAGTAACCTCGTAAAGAGACACAAGAGTATTCTTGCCAAACCTCTATACCACGCGCGTAAACCTCTACTTCAGATTCGTAAACCTCTATAACCGCAGCTTTACGTATCCCTCAATAAGCTCACACACATACGCTCCGAACATAGAAAAGCCCGGTCCTTTATCAGAACCGGGCTTCCTTATCATTATTAAGTCTTTTCTTATGCTTCTTCAGCAACTACTTCGAAAGGAATTTCTACAGAAACTTCCTTGTGCAGCTTAACGATAGCCTTGTAGTTACCAACTTCTTTCACTACGTCCTTAACAACGATAATCTTACGATCGATGTTGTGACCCAATTTAGCC
The DNA here is from genome assembly GCF_003603515.1 of Bacteroides sp. AM32-11AC. Taxonomy (NCBI): domain Bacteria; kingdom Pseudomonadati; phylum Bacteroidota; class Bacteroidia; order Bacteroidales; family Bacteroidaceae; genus Bacteroides; species Bacteroides sp. AM32-11AC. The sequence goes on from NZ_QTNH01000005.1 coordinate 250,280, forward strand.
AACTCTTCAGCAATCTGGATGTTACCAACAGAACCGAAGATAGTACCAGTAGAGCTAACCTTAGTAGCAATCTTCAATGATACGCCTTCCAGCTTAGCAGCCAGTTCTTCAGCATCCTTTTTGATTTTCTCCAGCTTGTGAGCACGTTGTTTCAGCTCTTCAGCCAACATTTTCTTTGCAGCCGGTGAAGCGATGACAGCTTTACCAGTCGGGATGAGGTAGTTACGACCGTAACCAGACTTTACTGTTACGATGTCGTTCTTATAACCCAAGTTTACAATGTCTTCTTTCAATATAATTTCCATACTTTCCTCCTCCTATTATTTCATCATGTCAGTTACATAGGGCAGCAACGCCAAGTGACGTGCTCTCTTCACAGCTTGAGCTACACGACGTTGGAACTTCAAAGAAGTACCGGTAATACGACGCGGAAGGATTTTACCTTGCTCATTCAAGAATTTCTTCAAGAATTCGGGATCTTTGTAGTCGATGTACTTAATACCGCTCTTTTTGAAACGGCAGTATTTTTTCTTCTTAACGTCTACTGAGGGCGGAGTTAAATATCTGATTTCTGATTGAACTTGTTGTGCCATGATTAATCCTCCTTTTTAGTTGATTTAACACTTCTTCTCTTCGCAGCATATTCAGCAGCGTACTTGTCTTGCTTGAAAGTCAAGAAACGGATAACGCGCTCATCACGACGGAAGTTTATTTCCAATTTCTCAATGACAGTAGGTTCTGCATTGAACTCAATCAGCTGATAGAAACCGGTTGACTTCTTCTGGATAGGATATGCCAGCTTCTTCAGTCCCCAGTTTTCTTCATTTACAATCTCAGCACCTTCAGCAGTAAGGATGCCTTTGAATTTTTCTACCGCTTCCTTCATCTGAACATCAGACAAAACGGGAGTCAAAATGAAAACGGTTTCGTATTGATTCATACTCGTTTAATTAAATAAATAAATTATTCGTTTTAAAAATGCGGTGCAAAGGTAGACATTTTATTTTGAACTACAAACATTTAATGTTTTTTTGTGTAGGGATATAGGAATTGTCTTCAGCTTGCCTTATCTTTGCAAAGTTGTTTAAACAATAATTTCATGATAGAGCAATTTAACTTTGATATCCGCCTTATCTTTGCCATACTGAACGGTAAAGTGTCGGCTGCCATTAACCGAAAGCTGTCCCGCAACTTCCGCCAGAACGGTTTGGAGATTACTCCGGAACAGTGGACCGTCCTCATCTTCTTATGGGAAAAGGACGGGGTGACGCAACAAGAGTTGTGTAATGCAACTTTCAAAGACAAGCCCAGCATGACGCGCTTGATAGACAATATGGAGCGTCAGCATCTCGTCGTGCGCATATCGGACAAGAAAGACCGCCGAACCAATCTGATACATCTGACCAAGGACGGCAAGGAGCTGGAAGAACGCGCGCGCGTCATTGCCAACCAGACCCTCAAAGAAGCCTTGAAAGGCATCACCATCGAAGAGCTCAGTGTGAGCCAGGAGGTGCTGAGGAAGATTTTCTTCAATACGAAGGACTAAGATATAGGGATTAGGGGTTAAGGATTAGAGATTAAGGGAGGAGAAAATAAGGGGATGAAGCGTCATTTTTCATTCCTCATCTTCCATTCTTTATTAAAATATGGATTTTTTGCAAAAATAATTTCGCTTGTTAAAGAATTATGCTTTTCTTTGTGACAAGAATACGAAAGAATATAATAATCTAATTAAAATACACACACATGAAAGGCTTATTAAAAAATCTGGGATTGATATTAGTCGTAATAGGAGCTGTAATCCTGGTTGCATGTTCTTTTACCGGCAATGTTAACAACAATGCCATCTTGGGCAGTTCTGCCGTTTTGGTTGTAGTGGGATTGATTTCCTACATTGTCATCAACAAGAGAATTGTCGACTAATATCAAAAGAAAAGAAATAAAGAAGGCGGTTGCATATACATGCAAACCGCCTTTTTTATTTTCTCTCCCCCAGAGGAGCCGAGTCTCATCAAGACTCAGCTTCCGGAGTAATCAGTTTATATCCTTTTCCGTGAATGTTGATGATTTCAATCGAATCATCTTCTTTCAGGTGCTTACGCAGCTTTGTGATATATACATCCATACTACGTGCATTGAAATAGTTGTCATCAATCCAAATAGTCTTCAACGCAAAGTCACGCTGCAGAATTTCGTTGGCATGTGCACAAAGCAAGCCCAGCAGTTCGGATTCTTTGGTGGTCAGTTTAGTCTGCTTCTCGGCAGTCGCCAGAATCTGTTTCTGCGTGTCGAATGTAAACTTACCAATCTTATAGATGTTGCTCTCCTTGTTCTTCTTTCCGCGAACACGTCTCAGGATAGCTTCAATTCTGAAAGTCAGCTCTTCCATACTGAAGGGCTTGGTGATGTAGTCATCGGCACCAATCTTGAAACCTTCCAGAATATCTTCCTTCAATGTTTTTGCCGTCAAGAAGATAATAGGTATTTCGGCATTGGCCGCACGCACTTCTTGTGCCAGTGTGAATCCGTCTTTCTTTGGCATCATCACATCAAACACACACAAGTCATATTTATTCTTCAGGAAAGCCTTGTATCCAGCTTCTCCATCGGGATATAACTCGGCAGCGTAACCTTTTGCCTGTAAATATTCTCTTAAAAGCATGCCAAGATTTTCATCATCTTCGCACAATAAAATACGCAGTTTCTCGTCCATATCAATCAATTTTTTAATAAAGGTAATGCAATAATAAATTTAGTTCCTACGTTCAGTTCACTTTCTGCCCGGATAGTTCCCTTATGATCCATGATAATCTTCTTCACATAAGCCAGTCCCAAGCCGAAGCCTTTCACATCGTGCAGATTACCTGTATGCACGCGATAGAACTTCTCGAATATCTTTTTCAAATTCTCCTTCTTGATGCCGATGCCGTTATCTTGGATGGAAATCATCAGTTTGCCAGGCTCATTCCAAGTCTTCACCGTCAGTTGCAGATCCGCATCCGGACGTTTATACTTCACTGCATTATCCATGAGATTGAAAATCACATTGGTGATATGCATCTCATCGGCAAAAATGGCAGAGTTGGTAGCTTTAAGCTCCGATTCAATCTTTCCATTATAACGCTCCACTTTCAGTGTAAACGTGTTGATAACACCCGCTATCAGCTCGTTGGCATCCAGTTCCTTATTCTTCAAAGTAGCCTTCTGACGGTCAAACATCGACATCTGAAGCACTTTTTCTACCTGGAACCTCAAGCGCTTCGTTTCATCGTTGATGACACCCGATATATGCTGGAACATAGTCGGAGACTTGCCCACAGCCGGGTCTTTCAACATCTGTGCCGCCAGAGAAATCGTCGATATCGGCGTCTTGAACTCGTGCGTCATATTGTTGATGAAATCATTCTTCATCTCCGTCAGCTTCTTCTGGCGGAATACGATGTAAATCGTAAAGATGAACGTCACCAGCAGTACAAAAGTAAATATCATCGACGGTATCATAAACCTGACCGAATCGAAGATATAATCCTTCTTTCCCGGAAAATGTATCTTGACGATACTCATACGGGCTGGTGGGTCATTCAAAAACAATGGCTGCGAATAAGAGCTTTCACTCCCTGCATCGCTATAATCCGCACAACGGTATACCTCCCGACCTTCCCGGTCTATCACCTTGAAGTGATAATCCATATCACCGAGACCATTCTCTATCAGACCTGCTTTTAGATACTGGTCCAGACTTTTGAAATTAACACGCTCCTCAATCGGCTTGTCGCTGGCATTGTATACCATCTGCAACACCACCTCGTCTACCAATGCACGCTGGTAAAGATAGCGGTTTTTAAGCATCTCTATCTGCGAGCGTGAAGTCTGAGGAATGGTTTTTGCTCCGTGTTTGCGTGAAATCATTGCTCTTGGCAATTCAGAAGGCTCGTTACTGAAAGTTTTCAATTCCACCGAAGAACGGACACTGCCATCCGGAGCTGTCATCACAAACCGCTGGGTACGCATCACTCCGCTACTGCTTTGCGATTGTTCCCACGCCTTCTTTTCTGCCTCGGAGATATCCTCATTCAGCCAACGCACAACCTCTGCGGACTCTGCCTCTTTCGAAGCAGCCATCAACGCACGCTTCACCGATTCATCAAATTGTCCGTTACGCATCTTCACCATTTCCTCAATATAGCTTATCTGCAGATACAGCAAACTAAGGAAGGAAAGCCCCATAACAACACCTAATATCCATATAGTTGACTTTTTCATAGTCACAAAATTAACACTCCCTAATTAACACTCCTAACCAATTAACCTGATTTAACCGGACGTTCTCGTAAATTAACCGAAGACCATTTTTTAGGTTGTATTATGAGCATTATAACAAAAACACAAGCCTTTGGTTTGCAAATTTAATAAAAAATTAATCATTCAATTCACAATTCTGCATGTTCTTAATCTACGTTAATGAAAAAAGCCGTTATTACTTGCCATGAAGTAACAACGGCTTTAACAATTGTTATATTAGCAGCCGGTAGTTACAACAGCCAAACTACCAACCCCTGAAAATCATTCTTCAGCTTGCTTTGCCTCAAATTCCTTAATCAGTTTATCCTGCACATCACTCGGAACGAGTTCATAGCTGGCAAACTTCATGATGAACGAAGCACGTCCACCAGTCAGTGAGCTAAGTGCCGTAGAGTAGGATGACATTTCCTTCAAAGGCACCTTAGCACTCAGTTTTTCGTAACTGGCCTCGCTGCTCATACCCATAATCATGGCACGGCGTCCCTGCAAGTCCCCCATCACATCACCCATCTTGTCCGACGGAACAAATACTTCCACGTCATAAATGGGTTCTAGAATCTTCGGGCCTGCATTCTTGAACGCTTCGCTGAACGCATTCCGTCCCGCCAGCATAAAGGAGATTTCATTGGAGTCAACCGGATGCATTTTTCCGTCATATACGATGACACGTACATCGCGAGCATACGAACCAGTCAACGGTCCCTGCTCCATACGTGACATGATACCCTTCAAGATGGCCGGCATGAAACGTGCATCAATGGAACCACCCACAATACTATTGACGAATACCAGCTTGCCACCCCATTCCAATGGAACTTCTTCGGTACCCTTGACGTTCATCTTGAACTCCTGACCATTGAATTTATAGGTTTCGGGCAACGGCATGCCTTCGTAGTAAGGCTCAACAATCAGATGAACTTCACCGAACTGGCCTGCACCACCCGACTGCTTCTTATGGCGATAATCCGCACGGGCAGCTTTGGTAATCGTTTCGCGATACGGTATTCTCGGTTCTTCAAACTTGATTTGCAGTTTTTCATTGTTTTCCAGACGCCACTTCAAGGTACGCAAATGGAATTCACCTTGTCCGTGTACAATAGTCTGACGCAATTCTTTAGACTGGTCTATCACCCATGTCGGGTCTTCCTCTCGCATACGGTTCAAAGCAACCATCATCTTTTCTGTATCCGACTCGTTCAACGGCTTGATAGCACGTGAGTATTTGGAGTTCGGATATTTAATGAAGTTGAAACGGTTTTCAGAGCCCTTACCGTTCAATGTATTGCCGGTATGTACATCCTTCAGTTTCACTGTACAGCCGATGTCACCGGCTACCATTTCCTCTACCTTGATACGGTTGGCACCGGCACAAGCATAAATCTGCGCGATGCGTTCCTTGGAACCGCGGTCTGCATTGGTAAAATCATCACCTTCGTGCACTTTACCACTCATAACCTTGAAGTATTGAACATCACCGATATGCGGCTCAACGGCAGTCTTGAAGAAATACAAGGAAGTCGGTCCGTTAGAATCCGGCTTCACCACCTCACCGCGTGTATTGTGCACCGGTGGCATTTCGTCCACAAACGGCACCACATTACCCAGGAACTCCATCAGACGGCGTACACCCATATCCTTGCCGGCACAGACGCAGAATACCGGGAACATACCTCGTGAAGCCAGTCCCTTGCGGATACCTTCGCGCATTTCGTCTTCTGTCAAAGAGTCCTGCTCAAAGAATTTTTCCATCAGGCCTTCGTCATGTTCGGCTGCAGCTTCTACCAAAGCCTTGTGCAGTTCTGTAGCCTTTTCCATTTCTTCGGCCGGAATCTCTTCAATAATGGGAGCGCCACCTTCGGGTCCCCACGAATATTTTTTCATCAAAAGTACATCGATCAACGAATTGAAGTTCGGTCCGGTAGCCAGCGGATATTGCACGGGCACCACCTTCGGACCGTATATGGTTTGCAACTGCTCAAGCACCATATCATAATCGCACTTTTCATTATCAAGCTGGTTTACCAGGAAAATAACCGGTTTGCCCAGTTTCTCGGTGTAGCGGAAATGGTTCTGCGTACCTACCTCGGGACCGTATTGCCCGTTCAGCAGCAGAATGGCAGTATCTGTAACGTTGAGCGCCGTCATGGCAGCCCCTACAAAGTCATCACTACCCGGGCAGTCAATGATATTCAGTTTCTTGCCGTTCCACTCCACATGGAAAACGGTGGAAAACACAGAATAGCCGTATTCCTGCTCCACCGGGAAGTAATCGCTGACTGTATTCTTGGCAGTAATCCTGCCGCGACGTTTTATAATACCACTCTCAAAGAGCAGCGCTTCCGTGAGAGTGGTTTTACCCGAGCCGTCATTGCCAAGGAGGGCAATGTTCTTAATTTCATTCGTCTGATATACTTTCATGATATATTAAGATTTTAAGTGAATAACCTGACATACGATGATGCCGTTAACTTTTTGTGAGGCGCAAATTAGGCATTAATTCAAAGAAAAGCAACATCGGGAAGCATGTTATATAACACACTTCCTCCACCAACAAAGAATATAATGTTCTTCTGCCAATAAACTGCCCGAATTCACAAGTCATCCAACTTCTTGGACGGCTTAAATATTTCTTATAACTTTGCAGGAAAAAGAATTCCCCCCGAAAACCATGAACAAACTACTGTTAACAACACCGCTCGTTCTATGTCCATATTTGGCAATGGGACAGTCCAACCAAAAAACAACCAGGAAAGCCCCTCTCATCGGCATTTCCTGCTCACATCCGGGCCGAAGCTCATCCACACAGATGACGTATACCGAGTCTGTAATCCAGGCAGGTGGAACACCTATACTGATTTCCATCACTACCGATAGCCTTGTCTTGACAGACATTGCCAACCGGCTGGACGGTATCATTCTGATAGGAGGAGGAGACATCCACCCTTCCTATTTCAATGAATCGCCCATCGAACAGCTGGGAGAGGTGGACTCCCTGCGTGATGTATACGACATGGCACTCATCCGCCTGGCTACCCGGCGTAACATTCCGATGTTTGGCATCTGCCGGGGAGAACAGTTAATCAATGTAGCTTTCGGCGGAACCCTTTATCAGGATATCCCTACCCAGCATCCCGACACCACTGTCTGCCACCAGCAGCAGGAACCGAGCAGTATACCAACTCATACCGTCCACCTCACTCCCGGTTCTGCCATGGCATCCATAACCGGACAGACACAACTTTTCACCAATACTCACCATCACCAGGCGGTCAAGCAAGTTGCCCCGGGATTCAGCGTAACGGGTTGGTCGTCAGACAGTATTCCCGAAGCTATAGAGTCTTCTCACGAATATCCGATATGGGGTGTGCAATTCCATCCCGAAGCTCTGGCTACGGCAGGCGACAGCATCTCTGCCAGATTCTTCTATTTTCTGGTTCAAAAGGCAGCTACCTACCGGCATGCCAAAGAGATTCATCGCCGCATCCTCTCCCTCGACACGCATACAGACACCCCACTTGATTTTGACGTTTCCTATAATATAGGTACGCGCGAAAAAACGCAGGTTTGCCTGCCCAAGATGCGAGAAGGAAAATTGGATGGACAATACCTGGCATGCTGGGTGCGTCAAGGCCCGTGCGATGAAGAGAACAGTCTGAAAGCCATTGACCGAGTGGATGAGTTGATACGCCACATCTACCGACAAGTGGAGATGAACGGGGAGCAATGTGCCATAGCCCGCACGCCCGATGATTTGTCCAGGCTCAAGACCGAAGGAAAGAAAGCCTTTTATATTGGCATCGAAAACGGATACGGCATCAGCAAGGATTTGAAGAATATCACCCGTTTCCATGATGCAGGCGTTACCTACATCACCCTTTGCCACACCCGCAACAATGACATCTGCGACAGTTCTTCGGACACGACTGCCCGTTGGAACGGCTTAAGTCCTTACGGTAGAAAAGTGGTGAAAGAAATGAACCGGCTGGGAATAATGATAGACCTTTCCCATGCAGCCGAAAGCACCTTCTGGGATGTACTGAAATATTCAAAAGCACCGGTCATAGTCTCCCACTCCTCTGCAAGCGCCATCTACAGACACGACCGCAATCTGACCGACGAACAGCTACGCGCCCTTGCCGCACATGGCGGTGTGGCTCAAGCCTGCCTGGTAGACGAGTTTCTGAACCCGGATGCCAAGAAAACCAACCTTACGGACTTCATGAAACACCTGCTGCACATGGTTGAAGTGGCAGGCATAGACCACGTGGGCATTGGCTCGGACTTCGACGGTGGAGGCGGGGTCAAAGGATGCAATGGGGACAATGATTTCATCAATATCACCGTCCGTCTGCTGGAACATGGATTTACAGAAACAGACATCGCCAAGATATGGGGTGGAAATTTCCTCCGGGTGATGAAACAAGTACAAACCAAATAGAAAAGACCGAAAAACATCACAAAAAGGAGAGATTAGAGCTATAATCTCTCCTTTTTGACACATTTACATACCCTCCATTTCTCAACTTTCGCATATCTTTGCCCAAAACATAAACGATTTATTAATTATCTAATACCGAATTCTTAAATGAAAAGGAAAATTATTTGGAGTTTTGCATTGCTGGCCTGCCTTTGCTGCCTGCCATCTGCAAAAACAAAAGCACAAACGAAAAATGCCGCAATCATACCCGGGGAAGTATGGAAAGACACCGACGGCAATCCCATCAACGCCCATGGCGGCGGCCTTCTTTACCACGAAGGGACCTACTATTGGTATGGCGAATACAAAAAAGGGGAAACCATCCTGCCCGAATGGGCTACGTGGGAATGCTACCGCACCGACGTAACCGGTGTCAGCTGCTACTCTTCGAAAGACCTGCTGAACTGGAAGTTCGAGGGTATCGTACTTCCTGCCGTGAAAGACGACGAGAAACACGACCTGCACCCCAGCAAGGTGTTGGAACGTCCCAAAGTGATTTACAACGAAAAAACAAAGAAATTCGTCATGTGGGCGCATGTGGAAAGCGCCGACTACAGTAAGGCATGTGCCGGCGTAGCGGTCAGCGATTCTCCTACCGGGACATTCACCTATGTAGGCAGCTTCCGTCCCAACGGTGCGATGAGCCGCGACCAAACAGTGTTCGTTGATGATAACGGCAAGGCATATCAGTTCTACTCTTCGGAAAACAACGCTACCTTATATATAAGCGAGCTAACGGATGACTACCTGAAGCCCACTGGTCGCTATACACGCAATTTCGTGAAGCAAAGCCGCGAAGCACCCGCCGTATTCAAGTATAACGGCAAGTACTATATGCTCTCTTCCGGTTGTACCGGCTGGGATCCCAATGTTGCCGAACTGGCTGTAGCCGACTCCATCATGGGGCAATGGACTACCATCGGCAATCCGTGTACCGGTCCTGATGCAGACAAGACCTTCTATGCACAAAGTACTTACGTGCAGCAAATATACGGAAAAGGAAATGCCTACATTGCCATGTTCGACCGCTGGAAAAAGAAAGACCTTGAGGACTCACGCTACGTATGGCTCCCGCTTGAATTCGGCAAGGACGGAACAATCACGATACCCTGGCGCGACAGGTGGGACCCGCGTACCCAGTGGGAAGGACAAGGCGACTTCTCTGCCGGCAAAGGAACATTCCTATTGAATGGCAAGCCGTTTGTCATCAAAGCCGCAGAGCTGCACTATCCACGTATCCCCAAGGCCTATTGGGACCAACGCATCAAGCTATGCAAGGCACTGGGCATGAACACCATCTGCCTTTATGTATTCTGGAACTCCCACGAGTCTCAGCCGGGAGTGTTCGACTTCACCGGACAGAATGACCTGGCGGAATTCTGCCGCCTATGCCAGCAGAACGACATGTATGTCATCCTGCGCCCGGGACCGTATGTCTGTGCCGAATGGGAAATGGGCGGACTGCCCTGGTGGTTACTCAAGAAAAAAGATATCCGCCTGCGCGAATCCGACCCCTACTTTATGGAGCGTGTAAGTATCTTCGAAAAAGCTGTTGCCGAGCAGGTAGCCGGTATGACCATACAGAACGGAGGTCCCATCATCATGGTACAAGTAGAGAACGAATACGGCTCCTACGGGGAAGACAAAGGTTACGTATCGCAAATCCGTGACATCGTACGCGCCAATTACCCCGGCGTAGCACTGTTCCAGTGCGACTGGGCGTCCAACTTCACCAAGAACGGGCTCCATGACTTGGTATGGACCATGAACTTCGGTACAGGAGCCAACATCGACCAACAGTTTGCACCGCTGAAGAAACTCCGTCCTGACAGTCCGCTGATGTGCTCCGAATTCTGGAGCGGCTGGTTCGACAAGTGGGGAGCCAACCACGAAACCCGTCCGGCTGCCGACATGATTGCCGGAATTGACGAGATGTTGTCCAAAGGCATCTCCTTCAGCCTCTACATGACCCATGGAGGAACCAATTGGGGACACTGGGCAGGAGCCAACTCACCCGGATTCGCCCCTGACGTAACCTCTTACGACTACGACGCCCCCATCAGCGAATCGGGACAGACCACTCCCAAATACTGGGAATTGCGAAAAGCATTGTCCAAATACATGAACGGCGAGAAGCAGGCTAAAGTTCCCGCTTTAATCAAGCCCATCCGTATTCCGTCTTTCCAATTTACAGAGATGGCTCCTTTGTTCGACAATCTTCCTGCTGCCAAGAAAGACCGCAATATCCGTACCATGGAGGAATATAACCAGGGATTCGGAAGTATTCTCTACCGCACCACACTGCCCGAGATGAAAACCCCGTCCCTGCTCACTGTGAACGATGCGCACGATTATGCCCAAGTTTTCCTGAATGGTAAATACATCGGCAAACTGGACCGCCGCAACGGTGAAAAGCAACTGGAATTCCCCGCCTGCCCCAAAGGTGCACGCCTCGACATTCTGGTAGAAGCCATGGGCCGCATCAACTTTGGACGTGCCATCAAGGACTTCAAGGGTATCACCCAAAGCGTAGAACTTACCGTAGACATCGACGGCCGTCCTTTCACCTGCAACCTGAAGGATTGGGAAGTCTATAATCTCGAAGATACATACGATTTCTATAAGAACATGAAGTTCCAGCCCATCGGCTCACTGAAAGATGAGTTAGGACAACGCATTCCGGGTTGCTACCGTGCCACCTTTAAGGTGAACAAGCCCAGCGACACATTCCTAAACTTCGAGACTTGGGGCAAGGGACTTGTCTACGTCAACGGGCACGCCATGGGACGCATTTGGGAAATCGGCCCGCAACAGACCCTCTACATCCCGGGATGCTGGTTGAAGAAAGGCGAGAATGAAGTGATTGTCTTCGACCTCATCGGTCCCAAAGAGGCTAAGTCCGAAGGACTGAGCGAGCCATTGCTAGACCAACTACTCGTTACCAAACCGCTGACGCACCGCAATGAGGGTGAAAATCTCGACTTGTCCGGTGAGCAGCCCGTCCTCTCCGGCAGCTTCAATCCCGGCAACGGTTGGCAGGAACGCAAATTCGGCCAACCCGTCACCGGACGTTACGTCTGCCTGGAAGCCTTGAGTGCACAAGATAGAAAAGACCTGGCTTGCATTGCCGAAATGTATCTGCTGGATGAGAATGGGGAACGTCTGTCACGCGAACCCTGGATTGTCAATTATGCCGACAGCGAAGACGTATCCCACGTCAACTGTTCTGCGGACAAAATCTTCGACCTCCAGGAATCAACCTATTGGAGCACAACAAAAGACACTCCATACCCGCATGCTGTCGTGATTGACTTGGGTAGTACCCACACCCTGACCGGCATACAATATCTACCCAGAATGGAAAGCGAGGTACCGGGTGGAATCAAAGACTTCAAGGTTTACGTAAAATCCAAGACTTTCAACTATTAAGCCGGATTTACAACACTAATAGATTCTTTAGACGCGGATTACGCGAAAAATCATGGATATTTTTCATTTATTATCCATGATTTTTCGCGTAATCCGCGTCTAACTTTAAATCAATCAAACTGATTTTCCGGACAATTCATCATCCACCACAGCCATCATCCCCTCCACTTGTGCCAATGCCAGTAGACGTCCATGAAAAGAATAACCTGCGTTGTACCCCTTGTCCTCGTCGCCCAACATCATGCGACCGTGGTCCACACGCATCGGCAACCCCGGATTTTCCTTCTCAAAGATACGAATCAAGTCAATGAGGTGTCCCCTTCCCTCCAGATGGGAACTTTCGATAAAGTTTCCACCCGGCATGGCCTTCGTACTGCGCAAATGCACAAAGTGGGTACGCTTGGCAAACTTCCTTGCCAGTTCACGGGTATCATTCTGTTCACCGGCACTCAATGAACCGGCGCAAAAAGTCAGGCCGTTATGGGGATTGTCCACTGCACTCAGTATCCAGGCAATATCCGCCTCGTCTGTCACAATGCGCGGCAACCCCAATACCTGGAAAGGAGGGTCATCGGGGTGTACACACATATTCACCCCATATTCCTCGCATACCGGCATGACGGCAGACAAGAAATAACGCATATTCCCGCGCAGAGCCTCCCGGTCTATCCCCTTGTATAGCGCCAGCAAACGCTTGAACAGGATTACCGGCTCCTTGTCCCCTTCCTTGATGTTGCCGTTTACGAATCCTTGTGTCTTTACGATAATCGTATCTACCAGTTCTGCCTTTTCGGACTCCGTAATCACCTTATCCAGTTCTGCCACCTTGTCCAGCTCTTCCGGAGAATAATCGGCTTCCGCATTCTCCCGTTCCAATATCTTCAGGTCGAAGTAGGCAAAACGGATTCTGTCGAAATAAAGGGAAGAAGTCCCGTCTTCCCAGGGATGTTGCAAGTCCGTGCGAATCCAGTCAATCACCGGCATGAAGTTGTAGCATACCGTCCGGATGCCTGCCTTGCCAAGATTGGCAAGGCTTATCTTATAGTTCTCTATCAATCGGTCACGCTCACTCCCCGCATATTTGACAGCCTCGCATACCGGCAGACTTTCTACTACAGACCAGCGCAATCCGAAGGATTCAATATAATCCCTCAAATCTTCAATGGCTTCCAACGTCCATATTTCACCATTGGGAACTTCATGCAAGGCAGTGACAACGCCTTCCACTCCTATCTGTCGCAACATGGCAAGGGTTATCTTGTCCTTCTTGCCAAACCATCTCCAAGTCTTTTCCATTCTTTATATTAATTATCTATAAGCATGTCGCCATAATTAGCTTATATTAAATAGAGTATCTTCATTCCCCTCCTCCGGGGAGGGGAATGAAGTTACTATCAATAATACAAACTAATTCTGATGACATACTTAACGGTACAGCAGAATTTGATCCAGTACAACCCCTTCGCCAAGCGCCTTGATTGTCAGCCGGTGTTTTTTTCTTTTTCCTACAGGAAGAATGATCCGTCTGATGGCCTGATTGCGCAAGACATTTTCCTTCCACTCTTCACTACGTCCTTTTGTTTCATAAGTTATAGGAGCAGAATACTTATTATCCAGTGAAAGGATGAAACCCAGTTGTTCTCCATCAATCGGATGATTCGGCAGCAGACGAATCTCCACTTCCACCGAATCGGCCCGGCAATCATTAAAGTCGAAAACCAATTCTTCACCTTTCGCCAGCATCACCGCCTTGCCTTCATATCCTAATCCTTCGCAAAATACCGGATTCCCGTCTGAGAAATCCGCAGCATTCCACTTATGCAGACTTGAATGTTCTTCGAGCACAGGCACTTCAACAGATGACCGGTCTACCGGTTCAAACACCGGCAACTTACGTGGCTGATAATCCATCATACGATGCCACTTGCCGTTGTTTTCTATACCTTTATTATAGATACGGGTAAGCGACACAATACTGTCATAAGCAGCATCACTCTTACCCCAATCCATTTCCCCATGACGGGCAAACTGTGCATAGAGCATTTTCTTGTTCATTTCAGCAGATGCCTGTACCGGATACTTCACTAACTGAAAATAAGCATCCCGGCGTCCCTGCGGTATTTGCGAAGCCAACCGTTCAGCCTCATCCGAGATAGTCTGATAATCTTCCAGACGTTTATTGATAAACTCTCTGCTCCATGGCATGTCTTTCACTATGCGGTAGTCATTCGTATGATATTCTTCCTCGCGGGTATTCCCCATAAACTCCGGTTTGCGGATATATGCCAAACGATAATGTTCCTGCATAACCGGTAGCAATTGATTGCCTACCGTCTCTCCAAACTCGCGCTTCAGGAAGTTGCATAAATGTCTATACACCCCTTCTCCGGCTACTTTATCTATGTTCCACGCCATATCAAGAAAGAGTTCCATCTGATATTCGGCCGGTTTGATGTCACCCACATTCAGCACCCACATCTTTTGAATGCCGTGGTCATAAGCCGTTTTCATCTGCTGATACAGCAACGCCGGACTGAAGGTTCCCAACCAAAGATAATCGTGTGGACGTCCCCAATAGGATACATGATAATAAATACCGTTTCCACCTTTACGGGCACGTTCCTCCTTATTGGGGAAATGGCGGATATATCCGTAATTATCATCACACCACATCAACGTTACATCCTCCGGCACCTGCAAACCGGCATGATAAATATCGAGCACTTCCTTATAAGGAATAAAGACCTGCGGCACAGCAGTCACATCTTTATCAACATACTTCTGCAACAAGTTGCGCTGGTCTTTGAGTACACGTTCCAACACCGCTTTCTGTTCTTCCACCGTCCGGGCTCCCTGCATCTGTCCGTCGTGCACGCCACGCATTCCCACGGTGTATAGAATTTCCTGCCCGGCCACCTCTTTCACCCGGTCTTCCCAGAATTTACAGACAGCCTCGCTGTTATTCACATAGTCATAATCGCCTTTTCCCCTTCTGCTCCATTCGCCGGCAGCATTGCATGCCATCGGCTCACAGTGGGAAGAACCGATATAAATACCAAACTTTTCGGCAACTTCCCGATTCCCTTCCGTCAGGAAAAACGGAACGGTACACTCGTGCATGGCAGGCCAATAGACATTGGCACGCAAACGCAACAATAACTCAAAAATACGTTCATTGGTACGCGGGCCAATGCGTCCGGGCTTATACCACGGTTCATAGTTCAAGCTGCTCCAAGGCATCAATCCCCAGTCTTCATCATTGATAAAGATGCCGCGATACTCCACAGAAGGTGCTTGAATCGTCTTATAACCGGCCGGAAGTTCAAATCGGTCTTTCCTTTCAGGCGTTACATCCGCCCACCACTCCCACGGAGATACGCCCATCGAGCGGGAAAGTTCCATGATGCCATAGGCTGTACCATATTGGTCGCTGCCGGCAACCAGCAATTTTCCATCCGGAAGTACAGTCAACAGAAAAGCCTGCTTCTTGCCTTCCAAAACAGAAACATCTGCCCCGGTCTCCGCTATCAACGGGCTCTTGCCAACAGTACCTATTACTATATGACCTGCTTTGCCATCTTGCTGCACGGGAGCAGAAAGCACAGCCTGACAGTCCCGGGTGAACAGTTCCAAAGCTGTATGCACCACCATTCCCTCGGATTTGTCATAAGCCAGCACTACGGGCTTTCCTGCATTCAAGATGAATTGTGCCCAAGAAACTTGCGCCACAGCGAACAAGAGCAAACTTAAGATTATTTTCTTCATGGTATTTATTCAATTCCCATTTATATCCTACAAAAGTAAGTAAAACATCACTATTGGTTGCTATCTGAATCGATAAATATTATCAATCGTAACAAATGTATTGTCGCTTCCATAAATAGCTTTTGTCTTGTCAGTCCATACCGGCTTTATCCCCGTCACCTCTATTGACAGAGTATAGTCTGCCTCAGGCATTTCAGGAGTAATAATCCGGATAGCTTTCTCCGGATATTTACTGTAGAAGTCCACCAACGAAGAATAAACCGTATCTTTCTTTGCATCCAATATGCTCACTTTTGCATATCCGCTATGAGAATCAGACTCCCCCACCACGGCTACAGCAGTTCCCTTGAAAGCTACCGACAACACACTGCCTTTTGTATTTGAAGTCCATCGGCCGTCCTTTCTCCTCCAGCCGGCAGAGGGCATCATATCCTTAAAAGCTATTTCTTCCTTACCTTGCAATATATCCACCGGTTGCAAAGTATGAATATCCCAGCATTGCCAATACTCGGGGATTGACAGTTTTGTTCCGTCCACTTGCATCGGCATCCACACATATGTAGCAGCAGAAGCCTGATGAGGATAAGACCAACGGTCGCCCATGAACATAGGTATCGTATCGTTTCCGCGTTTCAACGGGAAGACAAACGTACTTTGAGAATTGTACGTCAACTTGCCTGCGGGACAGAACAGTCCTTGCTTCGTCCAGGGACCTTCAATCTTCGGAGCTGTGAAGTAGAAATTATCATTCTTTTCCCAACTGGTCAGATTGGAGTATAACATATAATAAACACCATTCTTCCTAAACATGGCCGGCGATTCACCGGCACCTTCCACATAAGCCACTTCTGCTTCCACCGAACGGTAATCATCACTCAAACGATAGATCGGTCCATGATGAATAAGCAGATACCCTTTACCGTCCGTATCCTGAAAGGTTCCCATATCCCAACGCTTCACGGGCTTGCCTTGATAAAGCAGCGGCCCTTGCAGCTCATAGTCGCCATTAATCGTCTTGCAAATGGCAACACCGATATAAGGGTCTTTATATCCCATATCATCGGCATGCATCAGCATCACGTACTCTCCGGTCTTGGGACACTTCATCACCTTCACACGCTCACCTACCCGGTCAGGGCCAAGTATTCCATCCGGCTGTACCTTCAGCACTACATTCTCGAATTTCCAGTTCACCAAGTCGTCCGAAGAATAACAACTGAAACCGGGAAAGGCATTACTCTCATCCGACTTCCATTCACCAAAAAGATAATAACGTCCTCCGTCTTCTACAATGCAGGCACCGTGTGCATTGACAATGTTTCCACGGTCATCAAACCAGGGAATGCCGTTACGTACCAGGCTGTTGCCTATCGTTACATTCTTCTCTTGTACATGCTCGGCATGACTGATTCTTTTAATAAAGTCATTGACCTTGCCTACATGTACATCTTCAATGAATACATTCCGGATAGGCAGCTTTGCATCTCCTTTCAGTTCATAAACCGCATCGGCCGAATCACACAAAACATTCTTCAGATAGATGCCGTCAATGCGGGTGATGCGTTCTTCATAAGTGGGCACAAGGTCTTTCCACTGATAAAGCACATCCGTATCAATCTCCAACACGCGCTGCACGTGCCCGGTCTTGATATTTTCCATGTAGATGTTCTCAACAAAAGCCCCCCGGCGATGGTTGGTCTTTACAAAGAAAAGACGTCGGACAGATTGGGGAACTTTGCAATCGTGCATATACACATTACGGATACCTCCCGATATTTCGCTACCAATGCCTAACAGAGTATGCCCTTCCAGAATATTGCAATGGCGGATAACGATATTCTCAGTCGGCATATTCAGTCGCCATGCATCCCGGTTGCGTCCGGCTTTAATAACCACTGCATCATCTCCCTGATCGAAAGTGCAATCTTCTATCAAGAAGTTGCGTGTCATTTCCAGGTCGATACCATCGTTGTTGTGTCCGTGCGCTTTTACATCCAGATTACGGGCTATGCCACCATCGCACATATACATATGAATAGTCCAGAATGGGCTTTCACGTATCTTGAATCCATCGAGCAACACATTCTTGCAACGGTTGAACTGAATCAGATGGGGACGCAGATGGTTCTTGCCCACTGCCATCTGCCTTTCCTCAACCGGAACATCTGTTGAAGCCATCGTATAAAGCTGCTTCAGTGCCTCCATGTGAGCCTCCGGACGGGCAAACCAACTTTTCCAGGTATCCATTTCCGGGCTTAACATCCCCTTGCCCGTTATGGCAATATTCTCACATTCAAAAGCATAAACCAACGGAGAGTAGTTATAACACTCCATACCTTCCCACGAAGTCATTACGGCAGGCAGATAATCTGATGGATTGCCCGTAAAACGCAATATAGCATTTTCCGTAAGGTAAAGGTTTACATTACTCCTGAAGTGAATAGGGCCCGTCAGCCATTCCCCCTCGGGCACCACTACTCTACCGCCACCAGCTTTGTTGCAAGCGTCGATAGCCTTAGCAATGGCTTCCGTATTATCTGTCACTCCACCTTTGGCTGCTCCATACTCTGTGATGGAGAAATCTTTCTGAGGATAAACAAACTCCTTTATGGAATTCATTGGGAAAGGAGCGTCCACATTTATCGCCTTATACTGCCCATAGGCAGAAAACAAAGAAATGGCTGACAAGCCGAACGCCCCCAAAGCTCTTTTCAATAATCCGTTTCGCATAGTATATTCTATAATCCTTTATTAACCAATAAATAGTAGACCAGCGCCCAATCCTGATCATTGCCATAAGGATCGTAGAACTGAGCCTTCACCCCATCAATCTTATATGGATACATGTAGGCGCAAGAAGCCTTCCCATCTTCAAAGAATAGGCAAAGATTATTCCTTACTACATCCTCGGCGCGCTTCTGGTAACGTTTATCACCGGTGCAGAGTGCATAAAAATGATAAACAGCTCCGGTTGCCGTACTCCAATAATGCGGGAAGGTATCACCAAACATTTCCCGTTTACCAAACCAGTGCCCGTCCCAGTGACGGATAGCCACCTCATTCAGATGATAACTGGGCTGAAAGCCATTAAAGGCCTCCAACACCGGCATCTGGCGTTTCACTTCATCCAGATATTTCCGGCTGCCGGTTTCCAGATAAAGTTGTGCAAGGAACTGAATAGCCGGAGCTACGATGCTTTGTTCGTAATTCACTTCATGCGCCGGATAGTTCAATCCATTCCTGATGAAGACATCTCCCGTCTTTATGAAATCGTCCAGCAATTTCTCGTACTCCTTCTTCATGCCGGTTTCTCTCAGAGCCTGCAATCCCAGGCGTACCGGGATGCCGATGGCGTAAAAACCATTACCAAACTGGCGGAACATTGCCTGAAGCGTTTGATAACCATCCATAGCATATTGTTTGTCTCCGGTCACTTTATACATCTGAAAATAGAACTCTGCCACCCACATATAATTATATCCACGGTTACGATTCTTCCGGTCAACGCTCGAATAGGTTACGTAATCATCGGTCTGCAGTTTCCCGCGTATAAACGTTGCATATCTCAGGAGCGATGTTTTCAGCTCCGGGTCTTTTGTCAACAAGTACTGTTTAGCCAACAATACTCCCATGCCTACACGCTCCGCCCCTTCATCACGATCCACCGGATTGCAATTCGGCGTGTCATTCAGGTAGATGCTGTCTCCTTCATTATCATAAACCATGTAAGCGCCGTCGCGCAAATCTGCCGGATTATTCATTTGCTGATGAGTGCGGATAAAGTCAACACGCTTTTGTATCAGTCCATCCGTATTGTTGATTACCAGACAGTCGGCATGTGTCTGCTTATCTCCGTTATAATAAAAATCAAATCGGGCTTCACCAGCCTGTTCCATCGGCATCTCCACCACATACATGTTTCCTTCCGGCTTGACAGATACCGGAACGCCGTTCAGCCTGGCCGTACATTCCTTCAAGGGCCGTGCACTGCGAAGTTCCACACGTGCCTTTTCTCCTTTTTCAAAAACATACTTATTGCACGAAACGAGTACACTGCCACGTTCCAGCAGTTTGTTGCGGAAATCCTCATTACCGGCATGAGAGAACAGATGCCATTCCAACGAATAGCTTTCTCCCGGTTTCAGTTGCATATCGGGCAAGTTCAAAGCAAAGATGCCTCTTGTATGGGAGTTCGCTTTCTGACGTCCACGTTCCCATACCTCATAACTCTTGATGGCACCCTCTGTCACCACCAGTCCCAAGTGAGGAGCAAAGCCTCCCATACGAATGGCATTTACATAAGCCGCACTCCCACCTTCCCAGATATGGGCATTAGCACGGGTGTTGATGCACTGTTCCGCATCAGGATAGTTATCGTTGAAAGGCGTATAGATGCCGATATCATAGATGGAAACCGGTACTCCGCCTTCATTGGTGAAAGTATATCTTTCTACCAGGTCGTCCTGTTCAAACACCCTTATCACCCGGATGCCGATATCACTCTCACGATAAGTCACTTCCATGCCGTCGGCACTCATTTTAGTAGGATTCATCCATTCCTTCTTTATGCTCTCCCGACCTTTGACTACAGTAAAATAGCCCAATCCCCAGCCATAATTCTCCTTTATCCAAGGATACTGGGTACCGTCTGTTTTTACCACCCAATTCATGTTGCGCTCATCACCTTGTATCTTCATTTCGCTGAGAGCACCGGTAGAAGCATTACTCTTCACTTCTATAGGAGAACTCCCCGCAAACAGGAAACCTGATACACTCAACATACCGACAAGCGTCCCTATTCTCTTCAATAAATGTTTCTTCATGATATTTGTTTTAGCATTTACGTCTATCGTTCAGCCGGCGTATCGGCATCAGTCTTCCAATACGGGTTCTGATAGATAGGAGAACTTTCGACAGATACTCCGTCCGGGGCTGTAATCAAGAATTGTTTTGCCATAATCGGTTCAAGGTAATGCCCCATCTTCCAGGTATAACCATCATAACACCTCTGACCACTGTTACGCCGATAAGGACGAAGATACTCACTATCCGATTTCTGCGATACGGTAGCACTTGCTGAACCGTCGGCCACCAAACCGTTATACCATTTCTCCATCGGAGTATTCCAAAGATGTATTCCCTCAGGAATATACGGTTTGGCAATCAACTGATCCATTGCCCGCCAACGACATACATCCATGTATCGAAGCCCTTCGGAAAGGAATTCGCAACGGCGTTCACGACGGATATTATACAGAGTCTTGTCCGTCAACAATTGTCCGGCAGAATAAGCGCCCCAATCATTCTCAGCTTCCTTGCTCATATCGGTGGCCGCAATGGTAGCTTCAATATTATCACTGACATTGGCACGACGACGAATAATCTGCCAATATTCACGGGCCGTACCATCAAGCATTCCGTTCCTTTCATAACTGGCTTCCATGTAATTCAGCAATGCCTCTACAGAACGATATAGAACTACGCCGACAAAACCTGCCCATACATCCTGATAATGCTTTACATCAAAAGCTCCACCTTTTCGTAAGAGATAGCCGGTAGTGGCACGTGTCTGGTTAGCGCCATCCGTTATGCCGGGATATGGCTCCGTACGATAGAAGGTACTGAGCGGACTTGTGCCATCAACCAGAATATTCTTCTGTCCGGGTTCCTTCAGGAAGACAGAAAGACGTGAATCCCGATTGGCACGAACATCGGCAATCGTCTTATCTCCTTTATAGACTCCATTACCTTCGGCATAAGAGCCATTGGCATAAACCGGCGTACCGTCCGCCATCAGGAAATTCTGTACGTAACTACGGGTCACCCCCAATGCCCAATTACCTTGATTGGCACCTACACACACACCATGCGTAGATATTCCATAGGTATATTGCTTCCACAGCAATACTTCCGAATAAGAAGAAAGGTCGTCCGACACATACATATCGTAAAACGGATTGGCAACTTCGCTTGCGCTTTGTGGCAGTATGCCTGTATTGGCTGTCAACGAGTTCTTATACTTCTCCGCTACCTCTTTCGAAGCAGAGATAGCTTCATCAAGAAAGTAATTGATTTCATTTTCAATGCTCCCACTCGGATACTGATAATTGGCATTATAATCCTTTGACTTACCCGGCCATCCATCACCATTGGGTACAAACGCCGTCCCCTTAAAATATTTCAGCCAGGTTCCTTCGTACAAGGCAACCCGCGATTTGATGAGCAGCGCAAGGTCACGGTTAATGCGGGTAGTTGCCATATTTTTCCCATCCATCAAAGTTGCCGCCTTATCCAAATCCGACAAAATAAAACGTGCAACCTCGTTACGTGGCATACGTTTACTGGCTTCACTCAGCACAGTTTCATCATCCGGCAATGGTTCAGTGATAATAGGGAAATCACCAAAAGCCCGATAGCGCTTAAAATATTCGAGCGCACGCAAAACGTACAACTCACCGATATAGTGCCTGATACTTGCCAAATCACCGGAAATTGTATTTTGTGAGCCACTCAGGTCTTCTCCAAACCGAGGCAGCACTTCCGAAAAAAAGAAATTCAATCTATAAATCGTTTCAAACGACCAGTTTCCCTCCGAATAGGGTACTTTCCATTGTCCCTCAAAGAAACGGTCGGGAGCCACTTCGGATATTTGGTTATCGGTATATTGATCATCTGTTTCATAATACCCGCGATTACTGCCGGGAAGAACGCGTGGATATATTTCATCCGCATAGGCTTGTAACTGGGAAACTTCCGTAAAGTATCTGTCCGGATCTACCGCAGACTGTGGTTCACTGTCCAAAAAATCGTCGCAAGACACAAAAGAGAAAACAAATGTTGCGGCTAACGCTATTCTATATAATGATTTCATATTATAATACATTTAAAAAGTTAAACTCAAACCGAATGACCACGTGCTTGACAACGGATATACGTTACCTCCGATACCACCAGTACAAGTCTCAGGATCAAACACATCAAACAAAGAAGTAAAAGTCAACAAGTTCTCGCCTGATACAAACAAACGGCATTTGGATATACCGGCTTTCCGAGTCCACATGTCAGGTAAGGTATATCCTAATTGCAGATTCTTCAAACGCATATATGCTGCATTCTGCATATAGCGGCTCTGTATCCGCTGGTTCTTGGCACCATCCGCATCGGTCAGCAACGGGCGTGGAAAATAAGAATCAGTATTTGCAGAAAGCTGATGACCTTCCAGTCCTACCGGTTCCTCACGGAAATAGTCATTATGCTGTTCAAAACCACGTATATGCCATTCATTCTGGTTGCCTTTCACTCCCCAGAAATAGCCACCCGCCTCGTCATTTTTAGTAGTTGCATCACCACCGGGCCAGAAATCGTGCTTCAATACCCCCTGCAAGAAACAACGGAAATCAAAGCCTTTCCAGTCGGCAGTAAGGTCGATACCAAAGAAATAGTGCGGATTGGCATCACCCAGTAATTTCAAATCACCATGATCGCCCAAAGTATTGGCACCCGTAGAGATTTTACCATCGCCATTCAGGTCTTTGTACATAATGTCACCGGCACTCCATTGCGAACCGATAGCGCTTTGTCCGCCATTAGGCAACGATGCGAGATGCGCATCCATTTCCTGCTGTGTCTTAGCTATGCCGATTGTTTCGAATCCCCAGATTTCATTCAGTTTCCTACCGGCCAGATATGCCGACTTATTCACTCCTCTACTGGAATCGTAAGTAGTCAGGGAGTTTGTTTTGTTACTCGGATAACTGTCTATGTAAGTCTGTTGGTCGGACAATGATATTGCAATGCCATAGTTCAAACCGTTCTTCAAGCGGTCTCTCCATGCCAATGAAACTTCCCATCCTTTGGTTTTCAAATCACAGTTATTGGTTTGAGGAGGATTGACTCCCAATGTTAGAGGTAATTCAGGAGCATCTCCCACCATATCCTTTGTATAACGAACAAAGTAATCGAACGAACCGGTCAGGCGGTTATTAAAGAAACCATAGTCAAGGCCGATGTCCCAAGTACGCACCTTTTCCCAAGTCAAAACCGTACTAATCAAATCACCAACCTTTGCCGTATTGGGCTTGGTTCCCCCTTGCA
Source organism: Bacteroides sp. AM32-11AC (assembly GCF_003603515.1). Classification (NCBI taxonomy): domain Bacteria; kingdom Pseudomonadati; phylum Bacteroidota; class Bacteroidia; order Bacteroidales; family Bacteroidaceae; genus Bacteroides; species Bacteroides sp. AM32-11AC. The sequence goes on from NZ_QTNH01000005.1 coordinate 274,347, forward strand.
ACCAACCTCCATTCAGAATACCCAAAGACATAGTCCGGTAAGTAGGATACCACGTGTTTGTATTTTGATTACCCAATTGTCCATAAGAGAAACGAAGTTTCAACAAATTGGCCACGTCTTGTATCGGTTCCCAGAACTCTTCTTGTGCAATGTTCCAACCCAAAGAGAAAGATGGAGACCACTGCCAACGATTGCCGCGACGGAAACGGGAAGTACCGTCATAACGGATGTTGGCCTCTGCCAGATAACGCCCCTGATAATCATAATTCAGACGTCCAAAGAATCCGGCAGTCGCCCATCTGTTGCTATATCCCTTGACAGTAGCATCTTTAGACAATCCGCTACTTAACTGTCCGTTTGTCAGGTCAAACTCCGGCATGTCTTCCATGATCAGCCCATTCTTAAACACATTAAGATTGCTTTGCTCCATCTCTTCAACCTGAAAACCTCCCATAATCTTGAAATTGTGTACAGTGTTGAATGAATGTGCATATTCGCTATAGACATTCAGGTTCAGATAGTTTTCCTTCTTGTCTTCCTGATATAATCCAGAATCCTGCTCACGATATAACCTGGTCCCGGTGGGTCCCAATTGATAGGAAGGCAGAGTAGTTTCCTTTATCTTCTGGTTCATGATGCTGTAATTAAACTCCACGTTCGTAATCCAATTCTTCACCGGTTCAAAGATTAGAGCGGCCTGATAGTAATGTCGGTCGGTCTGTACGTCACGCTGCCCTCCTTGTTCCAATTCAACAGCATTATAGCCAAAGATATTTCCGTTAGGATCATACATCGGAATATTAGGCCAGTTCTGACGGCCGAACATGCGGTAAAAGTTATCATTGAACTTACGCGGACGCCACACATCGTTCCGGGTAAAGCGTGCCGTAAAATTGAATTTCAGCCAATCGGTCAATTCACTGGTAAACTTACCCGTAGCATTGTAGCGCTTCATGCCATCTTCGCCAATTCTCAACAAACCACCCTGGTCAAGATAGTTGAACGACCCATAATAGGTCATCTTTTCACTACCACCCGATATGCTGACGTTGTGTTCCTGAGAAAAGACCGAACCCTCGTATAGCTCATCATAAATATCATTATTGCCATAAGCATATGCCCATACATCATTCCATGCTTCGGGATTGCTGGGGCTGGGGTCCATTCCTCCCGTAAGCTTACCGGATTGATAGTCAAGCATCTTCTGCATGGTTTCCGTAGAAAAACGAGCGTCTTTATTGCTATTCCTGAGAGCCGAATTCATATAAACAGCAAAGGTATATGAGTCCATCGACTCCGGAAGCCCGATAGGACTGGCCACGCGAAAACTGTTGTTATAGTTAACAGTTGCTTTTCCTGCCTTTCCTTTCTTCGTCGTAACCAAAATTACGCCAAATGGTGCACGGGAACCGTAGATAGAGGAAGCGGCCGCATCTTTCAGTACCGAGATGTTCTCAATATCCTGTGGGTTCACCGTATTGATGTCACCTTCCATACCATCAATCAGAATCAACGGCGAACCGCTTGAAGAACCAATAGTCCCCGTACCACGTACGGAAATATTCATATTCTGGTCCAAAGCTCCGGAGTTGGTCGTAATCTTCAATCCCGGCACCAGCCCTTGCAAAGCCTGAGTGGCCGATGATACCGGACGAGATTCCAGCTCTTTCGCTGTAGCAATGCCCACCGAGCCGGTCAGGTTCACTTTCTTCTGCGTACCAAAACCTACTACAACCACTTCATCGAGCATTTCCGTATCATCTTCCAACATCACATTAACAACTTTACCGGCAACCGCTTGCACTTCCTGTGTCTTATAACCTATATAAGAGATGACAAGTGTGGCTCCCGGTTTCACCGTAAGAGAGAAATTACCGTCCATATCCGTGATAGTTCCATTGGCAGGATTGCCTTTTTCTACGACACTGGCACCAATAACCGGTCCCATTGCATCTTTCACCACACCCGAAACGTAGATTTGTTGCTGAACAACTTCCATAGCGGCGTCATTGCTTTCAGCCATCACCGCAAGGGGATGTCCGGCAATGCAACCAGTACAAAGCAATAAGGCTGCAAGCGCCTTCCGATTGTTTCTAAAAGAATCTGATTTCATTGTTTTCCTTTTAAATTAGATAATAATAAGGTTAATTGAATCTCCAAGTTATCCCCGAAAAGGGATGTGCAAATATATCGCAGTTTATTCTAAAAGGCCGGAGACAAATTCGTTTTCAAATAAGGACAAATTCGTCACGACTGTTTCGCCCCTGCATTTGACATATCTGTCTCTTCGTAGGGAAAAAGGGTGCACATAGAGGCAAATTCATCAAACAACAGAGGCTGATAGGGCAAAAACGCAATGGAAAGTATACACAAAAAAGATTTATTGTATCTTTGGGGTGCAAAGATAATCACCAAATTCAGGAACTACCATGCGAACATATACACACTTCTTGCTGCTATTTTGCTTGTGGTTGCTACCTGCTGCCGACAGCTTGGCACAACCTTATACCCTACGACATCTGGGAGTGGAAGACGGGCTGTCCAACAACTACGTGCGCGACATTGCACAAGACCGTCAAGGATGTATCTGGATAGCAACAGAACTCGGACTGAACAGGTTTGACGGATGCAACTTCACCACCTACAAAAGCAATAACACCGGACTGAGCAGCGATGCGTTGAATGTGCTGTTGTACGACGAAACGGAGAACTTACTTTGGATAAGCGGTAAGTTCAAAGGCATTTGTGCACTGGACTGCTCCACTTACCGGTTCAGAAGCTACGGCGAAGCGGAAGGAGCAAATATCGACAATGTCGTTCACTTATCACACGCCGCCAATGAAGGGATATGGATTACAATGCATCATGGAGACATTGTTTATTATGACAAGCGTTCCCAAACCTTCACATCACTATCGGACAAAGGAATCAAAAGCCTGAACACTTCGAACTGGTGTACTTTTGATGATGGGGCAGAAAATCTATACATCGGACATGCCCAGGGAGGAATGAGCATTGTCAACCTGAAAGACAAAAGCATCCGTAACTTCCGCTATGAAGCCGGCAACCCCAAGAGCTTGCCCGGCAACAGTGTCTATTCCATTTATAAAGACCATCTGGAAAATATCTGGGTAGGAACTAACCGCGGGCTCGGCCTATTCAATCCCAGAACCGAAGAATTTACAGTATTCCGGCACGAATACAATAATCCCTACTCCCTAATTGCCGATCACATTTACAATATCAGGGAAATGGCCGACGGCACCCTATGGATAGCCAGCGACATAGGCGGCATCAGCATATTAGACCTTCACAGCATCACATTCCGCAATCCCGAAAGCATCCGGTTCCATAACATAACAGCCGACAACGGCAAGCACGGAGTATCCTCTGGTAATATCCGCAGCCTACTGCAAGACTCTTTCGGTAACATCTGGATAGGGAACTATGGCAGCGGAATAGATTTCATCAGCCATACACAACCCGTGTTCCATTCATTACCTTATATGACAGGAAACGGCAAGGAGTTGAAATACAAACCGGTATGGGGGCTTTGCAAAGATGCAAAAGAACAAATCTGGTTGGGAGGCGAAAATGAAGTATGCCTTTTCAAAGATAATAAGTTCATAAAAAGCATTGACATTACAAGCAAATTATCAAGACCTTACGGTCAGGTTTTCTCTATCATTGACGCCGAAGATGACATCTTATTGCTCGGAATCTATGACGATGGCCTTTTGAAATACAATACCAACACCAATCATATTGAAAGGATTCTGCTGGATATAGAAAACATAGATATAATCACTTTCTTTAAAGACACCGATGGAACGATATATATAGGTGCGGAATATGGCATATACACTTATACCGACGGCATCCTCAACAAAGAGAACAATATAACCAAGCTGCTCCCTGACAAATCGGTATATGGAATCTGCCGTGACCGCCAAGGCAAACTTTGGGTAGGTACCTATGGAGGAGGAATAGCCATTTTCAACAAAGACAACACACTCCTTACTATTCTCAGTACAAACACCAGTTTCTGCTCCAATGCCATCAATCACCTCCACATGGACATCCAGGGAGGAATCTGGGCAGCAACCCGTAACGGTATAGGTTACATAAAAGACACCAACCGCCCTGAAGAATTCGAGTTCTATGGCTATAGCCAGGGACTCGAAGATACCTTTGTCCGCACTATACAGGAAGACAAGAAAGGAGGCATCTGGCTTAGTACCAACGATGGAATCTCTCACTGGAATCCGCAAAGGCAAAAGTTCGAGAATTACGACTATCGGGATGGAATTCCCATAGGAAATTTTATCGAAGGCTCGGCATGCTGCATGCAAGACGGTACACTCTATTTCGGCTCATTGAATGGAGTCTGCTTTTTCAATCCAAAGAACCTTACAGCAGAACAGCAAGTGGCTCCCATACAAATCATCGAATGCAAAGGCCTTAACAACCAAATAGAAAACCGTAGTGGAGAAACAATGATACAGCCATCCGGCGGAAGTATCGAATTGCCACACAACCGGAACTCATTTCGTATATCCTTCTCCGTACCCGACTATTCACAAAGCCGCCTGGTAGAGTATGCCTATCTCATTGAAGGCTTGGAAAACTCATGGACCAATACATTGGGAGATAACCAAGTGACCTTCCGAAACATTGCTCCGGGTGAATATACTTTCAAGGTAAAAGCACGGTTAAGAAATCAAGAATGGGATGACAAGCATATTGCTGCCATGAAAGTCCATATTCATCCTCCCATATGGCTGACTTGGTATGCTAAAGCATTCTACATATTAATCCTATTATTGGGGGGATATATTTGGTTCCGCTTCTACAAACGCAAGCTGATGTTGGAAAGCTCACTCGAACTGGAACGTAAAAAGAGCTTAAACGAACAAGAACTCAACAATGAACGCCTACGTTTCTACACCAATATTACCCATGAGCTACGCACTCCGCTGACGCTGATACTCGGTCCGCTTGAAGACTTGGTGAATGACTCCAATCTACCGGTATTCTACAGCAACAAGATAAGGGTGATTCATGACAGTGCACTACGATTGCTAAACCTGATAAATCAGATACTGGAATTTCGCAAGACAGAAACGCAAAACCGAAAACTCACAGTAGCAAAGGGAAATTTGGGAAATCTGGTTACAGAAATCGGATTACGGTACAAAGAATTGAACCGCAACACTAAAGTGAAGTTCCACATCAGCATTGATACGGATAAGACTAAACTTTACTTTGATGCAGACATCATCACTACCATATTGAACAATCTGTTGAGCAATGCCATAAAATACACCCCGGAGGGAACTATTTGTCTGATTATGCAGTCTGTGCAAGAGCAAGATAACATGTATACGGAAATCATTGTCAGTGACACCGGATATGGAATCAGTACGGAAGTATTGCCGCACATTTTCGACCGCTACTATCAAGCCGACAGCAAACATCAAGCATCGGGAACCGGTATAGGACTTGCATTGGTCAAAGCCCTGGCCGACTTGCACGAAGGTATTCTGTCAGTTGAAAGTGAAGTAAGTAAAGGGACAACCTTCACTTTCAGATTACTGACCCAAAACACTTATCCTCATGCTCTGCACAAAGAAGAAAACCCGGAAACCGTTCAGAAAGAAAAACCAAAGGAAGAAGAGGAAAAAGAAGAGACAGACATGCTTCCCGTAATCCTGATAATAGAAGACAATGATGACATCCGCGAATACATAGCCACATCCTTCAGCAGCAACTACCGGATTATCACAGCCGCCAACGGCAAAGAAGGTGTGAAGCAGGCTTTGAAGTGCATACCGGACATCATCATCAGCGACATCATGATGCCCGTTATGGACGGTATCGAGCTTTGCAAGACCATCAAGGAAGATATACGTACCAGCCATATCCCCATCATTCTCCTTACAGCCAAAGATTCCATACAAGATAAGGAAGAAGGTTACGAAAGCGGTGCAGATTCGTATCTGACAAAACCTTTCAGTGCCAAATTACTGAACAGCCGCGTACAGAATCTGCTGGAATCACGCAGAAAGTTGGCTCACTTAATTGCTGACCGTACCAAAGAACTGAAACCGGAAATTCTTCGAGAACCCATGAAGATAAACAAGCTGGATGAGGAATTTCTAAACAAGCTGACCCGGATTATTGAAGAAAACATAGAAACCGAAAAGTTAGACATATCCTTCATAATGGACAAGATGCACATGAGTCATTCCACCCTCTACCGAAAAATAAAAGGACTGACCGACATGTCGGGCAATGAGTTTATCCGGAAAATCAGACTCAAAAACAGTTTGAGACTACTGATGGAAGAAGGCAACAACATATCGGAAGCGGCATATGCCAGCGGTTTCAACGATTTGGGGTATTTCCGGGCTTGCTTTAAGGAAGAATACGGAATGACACCTTCAGAATACATCAAACGACAAAGGTAGATATTCAGGAAAAAAACAGTCGATTCCATATTTTATCTTTACCTTTGCACATATATATAGAACATAATAATGGAAGATTATTTCGACTACCAGTCTGTGCCTTATGGCTTTGCGCATTGCTTCCACAGCCAGTGCATCCATAAGGAAGAATGCCTGCACCATCTGGCCGCTATCAATTGTACCTCGCAATATCCCACCTTAAGTATCATCAACCCGAACCGTATCCCTGCCGATACCACCGACTGCCCTTATTTTCGGAAAGCCCAAAAGTACCGAGTAGCATGGGGCATCCGGCATCTGCTGGACAATGTACCCCACAAATGTGCAGCCCCGATGAGGAACCAGCTTGTAGGACACTTTGGCAAGACCACCTATTATCGCTTTTACCGCCAGGAACAAGGCTTGTTTCCAAAGGCACAAGCATATATCCGTCAGGTTTTCAAACAATACGGAATTGCCGAAGAACCGAAATTCGAGAGATACAGCGAAGAATACAGCTACAACGATTGAAGCATCCGGACAGCTCAGCTCTTACAAAGTTTATTTTTGAAAAACATCTGTCATGCTATCACGCAGAGGGGGATATCCTTTTGATTATAAACCGATTAAAGCGTGAAAGATACCCGTGATAGATAAAAATCTTCACAACCATCCATCACGCCATAACAAAAGCAGTATCCGATACTTACTTCATTCACCACAGAATAGTGCTATATGCTTAGTTCTCAGTATGAAACTTTTAGTTTCTTAATCAAATACTATTGGTTTCAACCTTCTAAAATAAAAGTTTCAACAAGAGAAACTGAGAGTTTCCCTTAGGAAAACCATTGGTTTCAACAAGTAAAACCTTTTGTTTCAATAGCCGGAAACTATTGTTCCGACAAGCAAAACCAGCGTGGAAGTCTGCACAAAGCATCCCAAATCACCAGCTTTTTCGACTCAAAACATCAGATTTTCCACAGAAAAACGCTGGAATCGACCTAAAAAAGCATGGAATCACTTGCAAAAAGAGCCTAATTGTCGTACCTTAGTACACTGTAAGCAAACCATTTTGCCTGCATGTGACAAAACAAAAAATAGAAATGAAAATCACCCAACTGAGAGAAAAAGACGGGAATCTGACACTGAGCACGACAGACTTGGACACCTTCCTACAGAAAATCAAAACGGAGACCAAAACCCAGCCCGTATCCACTTTCCGCCAGCAACTGCGATACTGCTTGCCCGGCAAGCGCTGCAACGAGGCAGACCGACTGCCCAAAGTACTCCCGGCAGCCGAATTCCGCAAGACGAACGGTGTCTGCCAGATGAAAACCTACAACGGCATCGTGGAACTGACCGTAGGCCCGCTTTCCGGCAAGTCCGAAATAGCCCTTGTGAAACGTCTTGCCTGGGAACAGCCCCAGACGCGGCTCGTATTCACCGGTTCCAGCGGACGGACTGTAAAGATTTGGACTACCTTCACCCGTCCGAACAATTCGCTGCCGGGCAAACGGGAAGAAGCCGAAGTATTCCACGCCCATGCCTACCGCCTTGCCGTGAAATGCTACCAGCCCCAACTGCCTTTCGACATTCTGCTGAAAGAGCCCAAGCTGGAACAGTACTCCCGCCTCTCCTTCGACCCCGAAGCCATGTACCGCCCGGACTCCATACAGTTCTATCTTGCACAGCCCGCCTCCATGCCCGACGAAACCACCTATCGGGAAGCCCTGCAAGACGAGAAGTCACCCCTGACGCGCGCCGTGCCGGGATATGAAGCCGAAGAAGCCATCATCATGCTGTTTGAAGCCGCCTTGCAGAAGACTTTCGCCGAAGCGACGGGTGCCGGTGCCGACAACAGCCTGCACTCGCTGACCGTACGCCTTGCCGAGAACTGTTTCCGTTCGGGCATCCCCGAAGAAGAGACCGTGAAGCGTACCTATTTCCATTATTATCTGCGCCAAAAAGAGACTGTCATCCGGCAGATTGTAAGAAGCGTTTACCAAGAGAACAAAGGCTTCAATACCCAAAGCAGCCTCAGCAAAGAGCAAAGACTTGCCATACAGACGGACGAGTTCATGAAACGCCGCTACGACTTCCGCTACAACACCCAAGTGGGTGAGGTGGAATACCGTGAACGCCACTCGTTCCGTTTCCGCTTCTCCCCCATCGACAAGCGCACGCTGAACAGCATTGCCCTCGACGCACAGAGCGAAGGCATTCCCCTGTGGGATAGGGACATCAGCCGATATATCTACTCCAACCGCATCCCGGTATTCAATCCGCTGGAAGATTATCTGTACGACCTTCCGCACTGGGACGGGAAAGACCGTATCCTGGCACTCGCCCAGACAGTACCCTGCAACAACCCGTACTGGGCCGAACTGTTCCACCGCTGGTTTCTCAACATGGTGGCACACTGGCGCGGCAATACCGACAAGAAATATGCCAACAGCGTCTCCCCCTTATTGGTAGGTGCACAAGGCACCCGCAAAAGCACCTTTTGCCGAAGCATTGTCCCGCCCGAGCTGCGTGCCTATTATACGGACAGCATCGACTTCTCGCGCAAGCGCGACGCCGAACTTTACCTCAACCGTTTTGCGCTCATCAACATCGATGAATTCGACCAAATAAGCAGCACCCAGCAAGGATTCCTGAAACATATCCTCCAGAAGCCGGTGGTCAACGTGCGCAAGCCATACGCCAATGCCGTGCTCGAGATGCGCCGATACGCCTCGTTCATCGCCACCAGCAACCAGAAGGACTTGCTGACCGACCCCAGCGGCAGTCGCCGGTTCATCTGCATAGAAGTGACGGAAGCAATAGACACCAACCGCCCGATAGACTACAACCAGCTTTATACCCAGGCCATGCACGAACTGGACCACGGCGAACGCTATTGGTTCGACCAGTCGGACGAACGGATTATGACGGAAAACAACCACGATTTCGAACAGATACCGCCCGAAGAGCAACTGTTCTACCACTATTTCCGCGTTGCCGGAAATGACGAGGAGGGAGAATGGCTGTCGTCTGCCGAAATACTGAACCGCCTGCGCCGGTACAGCGCCATCCCGCTGTCCACCAAGAGAGTGAATGTATTCGGAAGGATACTGCAGAAACATGAAGTGCCATCCCGCAGAACACGGTTCGGCACGCTGTATCATGTGGTGGAGTGCAAGAGACAAGAAGATTAGTCTTTAAAATATTCAGACACCGGCAATGCTTCTATCGTTTTATCTCCTACGGAAAATTTGTCATGTTGGTTATAAGTGAGTATCAGTCCATGCCCCATCTTGAAGAAAGACAAGGCATCCAGTAAGCCATCTACTTCCCTTTTCCGGTTTTCTGCGGTCAAGGCATAGCATACCTGGATGGCAAGCTGGGGCACAGAATTGCGTACAACTATAAAGTCGCATTCCTTCCGGTTCTCATTATAATAGAATATCTCAGAATAACGGCGACGCAATTCCGCAAAAACCATGTTCTCCAGCCTCCGACCCTCATCACGGGTGAAAGATGGAGAGGTGACAAATACAACACCATTGTCCACACAATACACTTTCTTCGGGTTCAACAGTTGCGCTTTATATGAATATGAAAATTTCGGAACAAAGTTTATCAAGTAAGTCTGTTCGAAATAAGAGAAATAATCAGACACAGTAGAAGTACTTTTCATTCCCAGTATCTGTTTCAGTTTTGTAGCAGACACCAGATTGCCCACATTCCCCATCAAATAGGCCAAGAGACTTTTCAAAGAGTGGTCATCACGTATATTATATCTCACGGCAATATCACGATATACTATATCATTGACTAAATCCGTCAGAACATCCTGATCATCCAGTTGCAAGTATTGAGGGAAGCCACCCTGATGCAGATAGTCGTACAAGGAACTGTCACCGATAGTCTTACCCGTAAAACCGCAATATTCAGCATACGAAAAAGGGAACAGTTCTTTCGTAATATGTCTTCCTGTCAACTTCGTGCCCAATTCACGACTCAACATCGAAGCATTGGAGCCGGTGATTCCCACATAAAACCCTTCATCCAACTTGCCCCGAATATACACCTCCCAACCATCAACAATCTGTATTTCGTCAAAAAGAAGAGCGATACACCCTTCATGTTCCTTAATAACTTCATCCACTATACGGAAATCACTGAATTCAAATCCATACAGTAAAGGGGTATCAAAATTCAAGGAGAGCACCTCTTCCGGCTTGTATCTATCCACCGATAATTGTGCCAGCAATGTACTCTTACCACAACGGCGAATACCAGATATAATCAGTGCATAGTCTGCTACCAAGGGAGGTAAAGACAACAATAGGTCACGTCGGAAACTTTGAAATTTCCTCAACCGTTCACGTTGCACACGTATGGCTTCTACTATATCCGATTTGCTTATCATAGGGCTATGTCATTTATATTCAGATACAAATATAAACATTCCATTCCGAATAAACAAATCTATCCATTTAGAATAGATAGATTTGTTTATTCGGAATGAAAGCACTACCTTAGCACCTCATTACAAAAATAACGCTTATGCAAGACATTATAAACGGACGTTGCGGCTGGTGCGGAACCTACGAGCTGTATGTGAAATACCACGATGAAGAGTGGGGAAAACCGGTAACAGACGACAAGACACTATTCGAGTTTCTTGTATTGGAAAGTGCCCAGGCGGGACTGAGCTGGATAACCATCCTCAAAAAGCGGGAAGGCTACCGCAAAGCCTTTTGCAATTTCGATGCCGCGCAAGTGGCGCAAATGACCGACGAAGACGTGGAACGGCTGATGCACTTTGACGGCATCGTGAAAAACCGTCTGAAAATCAAGTCGACCATCACCAATGCAAAGCAGTTTCTTGCCATACAGAAAGAATTCGGCAGCTTTTACAACTATACGCTATCCTTCTTCCCCGACCGGAACCCCATTATCAATCATTTCCAGTCATTGAGTGAGATTCCGGTATCATCTCCCGAATCAGATGCCATGAGCAAAGACATGAAAAAACGGGGATTCAAGTTCTTCGGCTCTACCATTTGCTATGCCCATCTGCAAGCTTCGGGGTTTATCAACGACCATCTGACGGATTGCATTTGCCGAAATCAGAAACAATAAAACAAAGAAATATACAGAAGCAAGCAAAACATCAACACAAAGCGGTCACCCTCCCCCATCGGAAAGGCGACCGCTTCAGTGTTATAAAATCTGTTTCTCAGTATGTAATACACTGAGAAGAAATGTTATTCTATTCCGATACTATGGCATACGGGAAAAAGGATGAACGTAAACTCATAATCAGCGTATGGCACCAGGTATTCCGGACGGGCTATACGTCCCCAACTGTCTTCGCAACCCAGACCGGCTTGCACCTTGTCGATACAGAGATTAGTCAAATCAGCTTCATCCACCTCTTGCGAGTGTCCTTGCTCTTTGCTCCAGCCTTCATCTAAAGACTCGATGGTATAGTGCAAGGCAGATGCGGAGAAGGGAGCGGCTGCCACAATCTTGATGCCATTACCAGACTGATCCAACATCTTCCACCAACGAATATCGGTCTTTGTTCCGTTTTCCTGCGGACGGATGTAGGGATAGAACTGCTCGGCCACACTTTGGCGATAAATGCCTAAGTCGGCGCAATGATTACGGTCAATATAGTTTTCAACCGGACCGCGTCCATAGTATTCAACGGTTTCAAAGCTGCGCGGCATAGGCATCTGCAGACCGAAACGGAACATGTTCGATACTTTGGCATTCTTGTCGGCAGTCAGCTTCTGGGTCACCTTGACGGCACCGGCATTGTTGATGACATAAACAAGGTTCAGCTTAGCTGAAACACCCGGCATGTCGTAAGCAGATTCTACAATCACCTGATTGTTCTCCGTGCGCTGTTTGAAAGAGGTCAGTTTGATTTCCGGATTCTTCCAAGCGATATATTTGCGTTGCAGATTGGCACCGTAGTCGTTGTCAACAGGCGCACGCCAGAAGTTTGGTTTTAAAGCCTCGCCGTCTTTAATCATATCCCGGCCATTCACTTTGTACTTGGTCAGATAACCGTTGTGCTTGTTGATTTCTACACGGAAAGCATCACCGGAGACGATGAGGTAGTTCCAATCGTTATCCTGTACTTGGGGAGCCGTCATCTCGATATTGCTCTGTTCGCAGTTCTTCAATTCCATGGAAGGAGCTTGGTAAGGATTGAGCGTCAACTGGTCTTTTGCCACTACATGTCCGGCGGAAAGCAATCCTTCACGGTTCTTCAGCTTATAGGAAACATTCAGCAACCACTCGGTGCATTGGCAAGTCTTGCCCAAGTCCAACTTGATTTTGGCTGTCTGTTGGGGAGCTACATTCAGATTATCCACACGACCGGTCCGTATCACCTTACCGCCTTTCAGTACCTCCCACTCCATATAATAGGCAGAAAGATCACGGAAGAAGTATTCATTGAACACATTGATTTCGCCGTTCTTCAAGTCGGCCGGAGTAGTCCAGATGTCCTGATAGATACGGCCTACCTCATACATGTGGGGATTGGGCACACGGTCGGGGCTGATAAGACCGTTATCGCAGAAGTTACCATCGCTGGCATCAAAACGGTTAAAGTCACCGCCGTAGGCATAAATCATCTTACCGTTTTTTCCTGTCCAACGTACAGACTGATCAACAAAATCCCAAATAAAGCCACCTTGGAATTTGGAATATTTACGCACCAAATCCCAATATTCTTTAAAACCTCCTTGCGAGTTTCCCATCGCGTGAGCATATTCGCACTGAATCAGGGGCTTTGTCATAGAATCATCCTCACTGTATTTCTTACATCCGTCATAGCCATAATACATCGGGCAATAGATGTCTGTCTTGCCTGTTTTACCGGCTTGTTCATATTGTACGGCACGGCTCGGGTCTTCAGCCTTTATCCAATCGTAGGCAGCTTCGAAATTAGCGCCATAGCCGGCTTCGTTGCCCAAAGACCAGAAAATGATGCTGGGATGATTGAAGCTACGCTGCACATTGCGCTGGTTACGCTCCATATGTGCTTTCCTATAGTCCTCACGTTTGGCAAGTGTCTCTTCCCCATAACCCATTCCGTGGGATTCGATATTGGCTTCGGCCACTACGTAAATACCATATTGGTCGCAGAGGTCGTACCAGAGATTATTGTCGGGATAGTGGCAGGTGCGCACGGCATTCAGGTTGAACTGCTTCATCACCTGAATATCCTGAATCATGCGTTCGCGAGAAATGACGTAACCACCGTCCGGATCCATCTCGTGGCGGTTGGCTCCCTTGAAGAGAACGGGCTGGCCGTTGACAAGTATCTGACTTCCTTTCAGCTCTATCTTTCGGAAGCCCACCTTTACGGGAATCACTTCACTGCTGCCTTGCAAAGTGGCACGTAGGGTATACAAGTAGGGCGTTTCCGCCGTCCACTTATGAGGATTCTCCACATTTATCAAGGCAGTAGCGTTACCTTTGGCGACAGCTGTAGCCACCTGTTTTCCGGCAGCGTCCAGCAGTTCAAGACTGACATTGCCGCCACCCTTCACATCAAGCTGTACTTTCAGGGAACCGTTCTTATAAGCAGTATCCAAATCGGGAGTGACACGGATGTCCTGAATGCGCTTCTTGTCACGGGCATACAAGTAGCAATCGCGCCCTACACCGCTATAACGGAAGAAGTCCTGGTCTTCCAGATACGTCCCGTCACACCAGCGGAATACCTGAAAGGCTATCAGATTCTTTTGTCCCGGCTTCAAGTAGGGTGTCAGGTTGAATTCAGCCTCCAGTTTGCTGTCCTCACTATAACCTACGTACTTGCCGTTTACCCACAAATACATATTGGAAGTCACGGAACCGAAATGAGCAATGATGTCCTTACTCTTCCAGTCGGCAGGTATTACAATCTCACGACGGTAGGAACCTACATTGTTATTCTCCGTTGGCACCTGCGGTGGATTGTTCTTGAACTGATTGCGCCAGGCATATCCGGTATTCACGTAGATAGGGTCGCCGAAACCGTTCAGTTCCCACATACCGGGAACGGCCATATCGCTCCATCCCTTGTCGTTGAACCCCACTTTCCAGAAATCCGTGGGACGGGCATCGGCATTCTTCACCCAGAAGAATTTCCAGATACCGTTCAGAGTCATGTAATTGGAAGAATGTTCTTTTGCTCCACGAGCCGCAGCATCTGCCGACTCATAGGCAAAATAGTTGGTGTGCATCGGAGCACGGTTCACGGCATTCACTTCAGGGTTTTGCCATTCAGTGAAGGACTGTGCGCTTGCGGCAATGGCAAAAGTCGCAAGCAGTCCGGTAATGAAATGTTTCTTCATGGTAAATAGTTTATAAAAATTAGCAACGGCATACAAGCAGAACCGGTATGCCGTCACAAAGATACGCCTATCCTATAATTAAAAGGAAGAATAATCGTTCAAAAAAGGCTGAATTTAATTCTTTAAATAAGTGTTCATAACTAGTTCACATAATTAAATTAGGTGACTAAATGGGAATTTATTTTGATTGAGTACTTATCCGCAAACGATAGACTCCGAACGAACGGGGCTGAAGCTCCAGGCTCAGAGAACGGGAAGCCACCTCCACCGGACGAATACGTGGAACAATAGCCTCCTGCTCCAGTGTATTCTTGGCTTTCCAGTCATCACTTTGCAAATAGGTGCAGGAACCCGAGACAAGCTGCCGCTTCTTCAATCCGCTGAACTCTATCTGTACCTTCTCCGATCTGCTGCCCGCATTGACAAGCTTCAGAATTACTTCTCCCGTAGGAGCATCCAGCACTGCCGATGCATAAAGGCTGTCCTGCCCCGTCACGGGTTTTCCGTCCATTTGCAGGTTCAGCACATCTGTTCCGGCATTCATACCGTACATCTGCTGTACGTAATAGTTGGGAGTCCGCATCATACGGAGATTGTCGAACCAAATCAAATCGGGATTCCACTGCCAGGCATCCACATGGGCAAACAACGGAGCATAGGTAGCCAGGCGCACCACATCGGCATTACGTTCCAGTCCCGTCATAAAAGCTGCTTCGGACAGTGCCGCCAAGAAATTATTGGCTTTCCCGGTGGGGTGGTCATGCGATGCATATTCACCGGCAAAGACTTTCGGTCCTTTACGGTCATAGTCATCATAGCGGGCAGCATTGGCAAAGAACCAGTCGGGAGCCATATAATAATGCTCGTCCACCAAATCCACCCCGATGCGTTTCATTTCGGGCCAGAGGTAATCGAACTTGTCCCCATCTGCACTCGGACCGGAAGAACCTACAATCTGCATATCGGGATATTCCGCACGGATGGCTTTCGTGAACACTTCCAGACGCTCGGGATAGACTTCCCCCCACTGTTCATTGCCGATGGCAATCATTTTCAGACCGAACGGTTCGGGATGTCCCATATCGGCACGCACCTTTCCCCACTTGGAGGTTGCAGCACCGTTGGCAAACTCGATGAGGTCGAGGGCATCCTGCACGTACGGGCCGAGTTCTCCAAGGGGAACCACTTCGTTGCTTTCGTATTGGCAGGACAGCCCGCAGCTCAGTACCGGCAGAGGCTCTGCACCGAGGTCTTCACTCAGCAGGAAATATTCGTAAAAGCCAAGTCCGTAACTCTGGAAATAATCCGGGAAAGCTTTATGCTTGAATGTATAGTTCCAGCGATTTTCGTTCAAAGGACGGTTCTCTACCGGACCCACGGAATTCTTCCATTGATAACGGGTGGCAAGGCTGTTGCCTTCGATGATACAACCGCCGGGAAAACGGAATACTCCGGGATTGAGGTCATAGAGGGCTTGTACCAAGTCGGCACGCAATCCATTCTCACGCTTCTTCCAAGTGTTCACCGGGAAGAGAGAGATGTGGTCCATATCTACCGTACCCTCCGTCTGCAACACAACACGCAGACGCGAGCGAACATCGGTAAAAGGAGCTTTCAGCACAGCCGTCAGCTTCTGCCATTCACTGCCTTTCACTTCCAGTTCCTTCTTCAGGAGATTCTCTCCGTTGGAATTCACCAGTTCGACGGAAAGCTTCATTGGTTTGGTATCCGGCGTACGGACATAGGCGGAGAAACGGTAATCTTCTCCTTTTTTCAGGCCGATGCCACGATAACCTTCATTATCCAGTCCGGCACGCAAAAGACAGCCGTCATTGGTAATGCGCACATAATGCGGATTGCGGTCGAAGCAGGGCCGCTCGTCCTGTACCGTCACCTCGCCGAAAGGTATCCACCCCACCAGCGGCTGCGGGAACTCAAAAGAGCGGTTCTTTACCAGTTCGGCATACAAACCACCGTCCGCACCGAAATTAATGTCTTCGAAGAAGATTCCATACATGGCAGGATTTATCCGAGCCGTCGGTTTTGATACATCAACAGTCATCACATGCTGTTGCGCCTGCATGCCAAGAACAACGAACAATGTCAATAGAAATAAAAGTCTTTTCATGGTTTTAATCTGTTTATAACGATAGCATAAGCTAAATTATGACGACATACTTAGCTATTCTACATCAATCCTATTTACCGGCAACCATACATCCATCTTGCCCTCACCCCGGTGTGCCCATGCATAATAAGGTATCAGGGTCAGCGTCACATCTCTGGTTGCCAACTTTCCGGCAGCATCAAAACCAAGAGCCTGCACTTCTGTGGTAATTTCGTTGATGCCATACAGCAGTTCGGGCTTCTCCGTCACCTGGAATTTCGGATGACGGTTCAGGATGATATTCTGTATATTAAAATCATTATCGGCCCACTCGGCACAATAAACGATAGGACCACGCTCAACGGCCACCCGTCCACGGTCGGCAACCACTTTTTCATTGGCTTTCACCACACGGGGTTGCATGTCGAAATGCACCTCTACCACATCCCCTTTCTTCCACTTCCGGTCTATCCGGAGATAGCCTTTACGAAGTTCACCGGTTACCTCCTCGCCATTCACCAATACACGATAGCCCAACTTCAGGTCGTCGGCATACGAATAAAGGTCACTCGGAAGTACACTGCCGCGCACCCAACCCGGAATACGGATATTCATCGTAAACGGCAGGTTGCCCTGAGCCACCTTCACACGAATATCTCCGTTCCAGGGGTATCCGGTTTCCTGCTCCAGCACCACTTTCTTTTCATTCAACTTCAGCTCGGCACGGTTGGACAAGAAAAGGTTGACGTACACCTGATTGTCTTTCACGGCATACACATATCCCGGCAAAGAAGGAATGAACCGGCTGATGTTGCTGGGACAGCAGGCACAACCAAACCACGGCTGACGTGTAATCGTATGGTCGGCATTAAAGTGATACTTACCATCGCAAGACAACGGATTGGGATAGAAGAACTTACCTCCGTCCAATGAAACGCCGGAGATTAATCCGTTGTAAAGCGTACGTTCCAGCACGTCGAAATACTTGGAATCGCCATGCAGCAGAAAGAGGCGGTAATTCATGTAAACATTGCCGATGGCGGCACAGGTCTCATTGTAGGCAGTCAGATTCGGCAATTCATAGTTATCACCGAAAGCTTCGCCCGCATGACGCGCACCGATACCGCCGGTAATATATATCTTCTTGCCGACGATATTCTCCCATATCTTGTCGATAGCCTTGATGTAGGAGCTGTCACCCGTAATGGCAGCCACATCAGCCATACCGGAATACATGTAACCAGCACGTACGGCATGTCCCACTGCCTCTTCCTGCTCCAGTACAGGCTTGTGCGACTGCAAATAGATGTCCTTGCGTGCCGTAGTGCCGCGCGCGTCGAGGAAGAACTTGGCCTGGTCGAGATATTTCTTATCTCCTGTCACGGTATAGAGGCGTACCAATGCCATTTCGGCAATCTGATGTCCGGGAATCACACGCTTCTGTCCGGGGCCTTCACCGATATTCTTGCATACGCAGTCGGCATAACGGATAGCTATATCCAGGAAGTTCCGCTTGCCTGTAGCTTGATAATAAGCCACAGCCCCTTCCACCATGTGACCCAGATTATAGAACTCGTGGCTCAAATTCTCCACCTCCGACCAGCGTTCCGGCCCCGACCAATCGTGCGGATGCTTGGGGTTCATGGTACGTGCGGTGTAAAGATACCCGTCCGGTTCTTGGGCGGCGGCCACTATGACCAATACGCTGTCGATATATTCTTCCAGTTTCTTGTCCGGGTAAGTCTGCAAGGAGTAACTTGCACCTTCAATCGTCTTATAGACATCCGTATCGTCAAAGGAGAAGCCTCCCACCTTATACTCATCACTGGGATGAGTAGCTTTCACAAAGTTTTCATAACGTCCGGTTTCCTCACACTTACTGAAAGCCAACGGGATGGTTACCTCGCGGCTTGCCTTCAAGCGTTGTCCCCAGAAACTGTCCGTCACCTTCACTGAAGTGAAAGGAACCGGGTCGATGGGATAACCGGAATGCAAAGTCTGTTGCTTTTGTGCCGACACACTGCCGGTCATGGCTGCAACAAGTGCCAAAGTCAATAATCGTTTCATATCTTTTAAGTTTTTAAGTTCCCACGCACGGAATTACACGGATTTATCCTTATTTCCCCTTATTCTCATGGATACGTATCACCGTAAACGAATAGGCAGGCAAGGTATAAGGAAACTCCGTACCGCCGATGTCGAAGGTGGAAGTCACGGAACGTGCCTGCTTGTCTTTCGGGTCACCCGTCAGGAGCGTCTTCACTGCCGAGGGATTCTGCAAGTCGATGCCCTTCAGCTTCACTGTAGAGGAAACCTCTACCGGAAGCAGGTTCACCAGCTTTACGATATGGTCACCCGTGGCCTCATCCTTTACCACCGAAATGCCGACGCGCTTGCGGACAGCCTCTTGCCCATTACTCAGTGTGATGTGCGAGGTGATGTACTGCGTACCCGCATTCTGTCCATACATCTGCTGTGTGTAGTAGCCCACGGTAGGCTTCACTTCCGTGTTATTGAAATAAATCAAGTCGGGATTCCACTGCGTATGGCCTTCCTTCGCCAGCAACGGGGCGTACGAGGTCATCTCCACCACATCGGCATTACGTTCCACCGAAGTCAGATAGAGAGCTTCTGCCAACGCTGTCTCTATGTTGTTGGGACGTCCGGGCAGGTGGGCGGCATATTCGCCCAGATAGACCTTGGACTTGGTGCGGTCATAACGGTCGTAGTAGTCCTGGTTGTGAATCATCCAGCCCGGATCCACGTAATAGTGTTCGTCCACCATGGGCACGCCCAGTTCCGTGGCAAGGCGCCAGCCCTCCGCATAGTCCGCGCCTTCGTAGAAGGGACCTACAGTGCCGACAACCGTAATTTCGGGATGCTTCTCCCTGACAGCCTTGTATATCATGGCAAAGCGCTCCTCAAACACTTCGGTAATCATATCCTCGTTGCCGATGCCGATATACTTCAGATTGAAAGGCTTGGGATGGCCTGCCTCAGCACGCTTCCTGCCCCACACGGTGCGGCGTGCATCGCCGTTGGCATACTCTATCAGGTCGAGCACATCCTGGATATAGGCAGGCATCTCTTCCATCGGGATGCCACCCTGCTGGCCGTAGCGCATCAGTTCCTTGTTGGCCCCCTGCGGACAGTTGTCGGCATAGTGCGAGTGTGTGCCCGAATTCTGGCACGGCACGCCCGCTGCCAATACCGGCAGAGGTTCGGCACCTATATCTTCGCAGAAGCGGAAATACTCGAAGTAGCCCAGTCCGCGTGTCTGATGATACCCCCACAGATTGCGCAACGGCTTACGCGCTTCGAGCGGTCCGATAGAGCCTTTCCAGTCATAGATATTATCAATGCCGTCGCCATGAGCCACGCAGCCGCCGGGGAAGCGGACGAAGCGTGGATGCAGGTCGGCAAGCGTCTGCGCCAGGTCGGCACGCAAGCCGTTCTTATGGCCCTTGAATGTATTTTGCGGAAAAAGGGAAATCATATCGAGATGCAGTGTCCCCACCGTCTGCGGCTGGAGCGAGAGGACGGCGGCACGCACGTCGGCATTCGCCGTCAGCACCGTCTGCTGTTTCTTCCACTCTTTGGAGGACACATTGACGGAAGAGCGGGCAATCTCACGGCCCGTCTGGTCGAGCAGGCAAACAACCACCTTGCCTCCCTTGCTGCCCGGTGCCACGCGGGCGAAGAGAGAGAAATCGTACTTCTCCCCTTTCTTCAAGCTGATGCCGTCGAAACCGTCGTTCTGCAATGTCACTCCGGGACGCGCCTCCAATACGGCATAATGAGGGTTATTGGGATGAATGGGGTCGGCAGCGGCAATGGTAACGGCAGCCGAAGTATTCCCCTCTTTCACCGCCCAGGCATATGTGCCGTCCCAACCTTGGTGTGAACCGTCCTTAGACGAATACTCGAAGTCGCGGTTCTGTACCAGCTCGGCATACAGTCCTCCATCCGCAGCATAGTTGATGTCTTCGAAGAAAATACCTATCAGATGCTTGCTGATGGTTTTTGCACATTCCGTCTCCACTTCGATAGTCGCCTCCACCGGTTTCAGTCCGGCAAAACGTACGGGGTCTTGCTCGGTACGTTCGGCATGGAGTGCCTGGCGGTACTTCTTATGCTCTGCAAAGGAGATGACACGCTGCACCGTGGCATACGGTACACGCTGCATCCAACCCTGCTGTACGGTACCGTTCAGCAGAACCTCCTTCCGCACGTTAGGATAGACCTCCGCCGGCCGGTATTCGGCAAGGCGAGAACGGTCAAAGTATTTCTGCGCTTTCCATTGCAGCAAGTCGGGAGACTCGACGTATGCAAGGGAGTTTCCGCTTTCCGTCAGTTCCCAGATACAGTGCCAACGGTCGTCGGCACGGGTCTGCATCAAGTGCGGTTTCAGCATCCGCTTCATTTGCCCCCAGGGGCCGAAGTCCGAGTTGACAAAGGAGCTGCCCTCTGCCACGCTGAACCATCGGTTGCCATTGGGACTCCAGGCTAGTTTCAGACCGCCACTGCCGTCGGCATGGGAGTAGGAAAAGAGATAGACTGAATCGGGTTCATTCGCCACTCCATTCGTTATAGCCTGCAAAGGAACGGTCAGTGTCAAGAACAGACACAAGGACAATAATTTCAAGAATCTATTCATGGTATTAAGTCGGTATTAATCATTCACATTTAGTTCGATAGTCACAATCAGCCGTATTCTGAATGCCATTCAGTCGTATAGTGAATAGGGTTCAGTCGTATAGTGAATGCCATTCAGTATACGACTGAATCAGGACAATCATAAACCTCTGATAATCAATGATTTGCAAAAGAAGTAATCCGTTATGATATATCATTACAAAACAAGGGTTGCTCCATGCCTTCTTTATTCCACGATTACCGCCCCTCCCTGCGGCTGAACCGTGAGTTGCAGAGAGCCGTCAGTCTTTATCTTCTGCAGCTTTAATTGAGGCTGCATCTTCTTGTCATCACTATACAGAGACACCTCTTGTCCTGCCAGCACAGGAAGGTCAAGCTTCAGTTTCAATGGTTCCGCCGTTGCATTGACAGCGGCTATGTACCACGTGTTGCCATGACGACGGGCAAGAACAATATATCTCCCCGGATAGCCGTCAATGAAACGGGTCTCGTCCCAAGTAGTGGGCACTTGTTTCATAAAGTCGAGGCAGATTTGCGGAGCATCCGTCAAGTTATTAGGTGCCAAGGCGAAGTTCTGGATAGGATTTTGGAACAGCACTGCCGTTGCCAGCTGAAAGATGTCCGTGGTGCGGCGAATAGTTCCACCATCGTTGCTGCGGTTCAAACGCTTGTTCAGGAACACACCGCCAAACTCCATGCATCCCACAGCATTGCGGATGAAAGGGTGCAGCGTGGCATTGAAGGCCTCGTTATCACAGAAATGTTGGCTAAATACCAGATTCTCGGAAGCCAGCACCGCCTCGCTGCCTACGTAATTGGGATACATCCGTTCCCAGCCGCGAGGCAAGGTACAGCCGTGGAAGATAACCATCAGACCGTGGTCGTCGGCATCGCTCAGAATCTCCTCG
Organism: Bacteroides sp. AM32-11AC; assembly: GCF_003603515.1. Taxonomy (NCBI): domain Bacteria; kingdom Pseudomonadati; phylum Bacteroidota; class Bacteroidia; order Bacteroidales; family Bacteroidaceae; genus Bacteroides; species Bacteroides sp. AM32-11AC. The sequence goes on from NZ_QTNH01000005.1 coordinate 296,818, forward strand.
TACAAACGCAGGGTCTCTTGCTTGTCACCGCCGAAGAAGTCTACTTTGATACCCTTCACACCCAGGCTTTGCAACCAGCGCATCTCTTGCTTGCGGGCAATGGAGTTATCCATCCGGTTGACGGGACTCTGCTCTATATCGTTCCAGTAACCACTGGAGCTATACCACAAGAATACCTCCACACCCTTGCTACGGGCATACTTGATAAACTGTTCCATGCGGTCGCGACCGATGTTGTTGTCCCACCAGTTGTCAATCAATACATATTCGTATCCCATGGCGGCTGCCAAGTCAACATAGCGCACCTGGTCGTCGTAGTTGATGCTGCCGTCCTGCCAGAGAATCCAGCTCCATGTGCCACGGCCCGGCTTGTAATCATGGGTGGTGGTATAGCGTGGTTCCACTACATCCCAGGGGACGGTGGTTTCCACAATCGGCTTCAAGGTTTCCCCCACCGTCACAGTACGCCACGGCGTGGAGCCCGGCAGGGAAAAGGCAGGTGCCACCGTTCCATTGCCGTTGTTCTCTTCCGGCATGGGGAAAGCAATGCGATACACGCCGTTATCCCAATCACTCAAACGCGAGCCACAATAACGGCTGTCCACTCCGGTTTCACTGAGCAGTACCCAGCCGTCATCCCCCACCTTGAACAAGCAGGGAAATGTATATCCATGTCCATAACCCGAACGTTCGTTCATCGGGGCATCTGCCTTATATTCTTCTTCGTAACTGGGTTTGGTACGCTTCCACCCTATCATGGCGTCGCTCTGCGGACAAAGGAAAGTGGTGGTCTGCGACGGGAAGCGGAAGCCGGTCCGTTCGCTGTTCACCGTGACGCTTCCTTTTCCCTGCTCCCTCGGCAGGGTGTAACGGAAAGCCACGTCATTGTTGCTGACGCGGAAAGTTATCTGCACATTCTTCCCCTCACCGTTGACGAATGAACAAAGCAATTCGTTTGCCCGGTAATGGATGTGCGAAGCTTTGATTCGGGATTGTTCATAAACCGTATCGAAAGCTGTGACTTTATGTTCCTTCAACTGCAATCCTCTATAGAAATCACCCACATTTGTCTCCATCCCCAAGGGAGAAGATTCCAGCATTTGCTTTCCATTGTAGGTGACGGCGTAAGACACTTCGCCGTTGGCTGACGGGCAGGATACCGTAAGCTGCAATTTTCCATCCGGACCATTGACAGATACACTCTGTGCTGCCAGCGGACCTGAGAGGGCAAACAACCAAACCAGTAATTTCAATCTATTCTTCATGGTATTAAATTATTATGTTATATCATTAACATTAGTGTCCACTAAAAAATCATAGTCGTTCTTTGAAA